>PMIL01000228.1:10195-20946 GCA_003157075.1 Bacteroidales bacterium
TGTTCCATGTCAAGTATAACAAAATCAAAACCTGAATATCCTGCAACTTCAACAAAAGCAGGATCAGTGCTTTTCATAAATGGGCCAAATACAGGTTTCCCATCTTTAAGCTTTTGTTTGAACGTGTTTAGTATTTTCATTTGTGTTCTATCTATCTTACCAGTCAATTACAGAACCATCCTCAGCGTCAAAGCGTGGACTGTATGGTCTGGGTTCGCCAACCTGTGCCATGAGCTTGTTTTCGTCAATTGTGATCCCGAGACCCGGATCGGTAAGTAAGGGACGGTATCCATCTTTAACGGGAGGCAGTAGCTTTGCCAGCAGATCAGTGTATTCGTTATCTCCTCTTTCCTGAATGAGAAAGTTAGGTATGCATGCAGCTACCTGCAGACTGGCTGCCAGAGAACATGGACCCTGAGGGTTGTGCGGAGCGATAGGNNTGAAGTATTGTGGCTGCACGTTTCTCAAGGATTTCCTTGAATCCCCATTTAGTAAAGATTCGCTCTCCTGTTGCAATAGGAATATGTGTTTTTTTGGCAAGTTCCGCCATAATATCAACGTTGAGGGCTTGTACAGGTTCTTCATAAAACCANNGGATTGTAAGGTTCCAGTGCTTTCATGAGGAGCAAGGCTGTCTGAGGCTGTACAGCACCATGAAAGTCAACCGCAATATCAACACCAGATCCTACCTTGTCGCGAAGAGCTTTAAATTGTTCCGTAGCTTCCTCTACATATTGTTGTCCTTCAACGTATTTTGTTGCTTGCCGTTTTCCGTTGGTTGGCTGTACTTTCATAGCGGTCACCCCTGTTTTAGGGTCCGGCGTGCCATAAACCCTCATCCTGTCCCTGGTTGGTCCACCAAGAAGTCTGTAAACAGGAACTCCAAAAGCTTTACCAGTAATGTCCCAGAGTGCCTGATCTATACCGCTCTGGATTGCAGTTTTGATAGGACCTCCACGATAAAAAGCGCCTCTATGAATTGCCTGCCAATGGTGAACCACCCGCAAAGGATCCTGGCCTACAAGATAGTCTGCAACTTCAAGTGCACCAGCTGCACAGGCTTTGGCGTCGTCCTTCAGCATTTCACCCCAGCCTACTATACCGGCATCGGTCGAGATCTTTACAAAAACCCATGAGTTCTTTAAAACAAATGACTCTATTTTGGTAATTTTGATGTTGTCTTTGGGACCGATCATTGCTGAATCGGATCGTTCAATTGATGAGTTTTCAAGGTTGTTCCTTTCTGCATAGAATTCCCGGGGAATTACTGTTCCGGCAATAGCAGAAGCGGCAGCGAACTGCCCGGTTGTTTTAAAAAATTTTCGTCGGGTTGTAACTTTACCTAAACCGGGCTTAGCAGGTATTTTTCTCATATTCCAAAAAAATTAGCAAAAGTTAATAATTAACCAAACATTATAGAGAATGAATCATATGAATGTGTTATTGTAAGCCCTTTCAATCAAAAGTATTAAATTGAATGTAGAATGATAAAACTACAAAATTCTGAAAATATTGGCATATAACTTTTGATCTTTCATCCTATTATTTTCTTCTTCAAGATTTTCATTCATATCCTAATCTGAAAAAAACTTGGCTAAAGTGTGGGCCCGGCCCAGCATTGCCAAAAAAAATTTGGCTTTAACTTTTACGTAATGTAACTTTAATAATAAATAAGAACCTTAAAATCCCTGTAAACATGAAAATCCTGAAGAAAATACTCAAATCTGTTTTGATTATAGTAGCCGTGTTGTCCCTTGGCTTTATCGGGCTGATCGTCTATGCTGTGATTTCCGATTACAAACCGAAAGAAAAAGAGATGATTTCGCAGTCAGACAGCCCTTCATTGCTGAAAAATTCACATACATTTTCATTATTAACCTGGAACATCGGTTATGCCGGACTGGACAAGGATATGGATTTTTTCATGGATGGCGGAACAAAAGTAATAACACCTAAAAACAGGAGCCTGGAAAACATTTCAAGTATCGGCGATTTCTTAAAGAAAAACGACACAATCGACTTTATTCTTATTCAGGAAATTGACCGTAACAGCAAAAGAAGTTACCGGATTGATCAGTATGAGAAAATAGCCGGTATCCTAACCGGCCATCATCCGTTCTTTGCAAAAAATTATGATGTATTTTTCGTCCCCGCTCCGCCCGCTAATCCTATGGGAAAGGTTTTATCAGGTATTGCAGTCTACTCAAAATTCATCCCTGAATCATCAACAAGATTTTCACTTCCGGGACATTACGGATTCCCCACCCAACTCTTCCAGTTGGACAGATGTTTTATGGTCAACAGGTACAGGATTGATAATGGAAAAGAACTGGTATTGATCAACACCCATAATGAAGCATTTGATAAAGGTGGCAGCATAAGAAAGGTTCAGATGGAAAGGCTGAGGGAATTTGTTTTGAATGAGTATAAATCAGGGAACTATGTAATAACAGGAGGTGACTGGAACCAGTTTCCTCCCGATTTTAAACCTGCTTTCTCCGGGAATAAAGCATTCACCGGTCAGGTAGGAAATTTTAATCTGATGGGTATAGAATCAGATTACATGCCGCAGGAATGGAAATGGATTTATGATCCTGCAACACCATCATTCCGAACCGTCATGGCAGCATATGAACCTGCAACAACACCTACAAGCGTTTGTGATATCTTCCTTATTTCACCTAATATAGAATCTGTTTCTGTAAAATGCCACCATCTCGGTTTTGCCAACTCAGATCATAATCCTGTCATTATTCAGGTAAAGCTTAAGTAAATACTAAAGGTTTTGACTCCAAATAGACCAAGTAAACCGAAAAGACTTTTTACTTGAATTTAAATAGTTTTGTTTGAGCCTGACTCAGATAAATTGTTAACCTGTTATTGCTGATAATAAGCTTTTCGCCGTTCCACATTTCAACTACCTCAGATATTTTTGTCGGGGCTTCAGAGCTGGTAAGGTTAAGAGTAGTCTGAACCGACAGATCCGCAGTATGATTTATGCCTTCTTCCAGATTGCCAGCCATTACCCTGCAGCTGCCATCTTTCAATTGCCACATTGACAAATTTACAGGATGATATTGTTCTATTTCATCAGTACTGATTAATCCTGATTTTTTCATTGTTTCATTTATTAACCTTGCGGTTAAAACATATGGAGTGGGGCTGCCCAATCTTTGATCGAGTGATAAAGACTCGCCGTACAAGGAAACATTTTCAAGGTTATTATAAAATTCCGGGGGGTTCCAGAAAATCAATTGTTTCCTGTCTGATTCGTTATAGACTAAGCATGGTGAATTAAATACAGAATAAATTATTTCAGACCCTTCCTTAAATTTGGCATTTGTAAAGGGCTGAAATACAGGAAATGTATTCGGAAGAGAGCTGTATATTCCATCCGTTTTATAATTAAGCGTTCCTGTATATTTCAGATCACTAATGGCCGTATCGCTGGTCAATACACCAAGCATATCCGAAATATCTCTGTCTAATCCGCCGGCAGGGCTCGCAAAAACTGCAGAAGGTTTATCCGATCCCAGAATTTTAGAGATATTTTTTTTCTCAGCCTCTTTTAAGTGGACGGGTGTTTGAAAAATAAACATATCGCTTTCAACCTGCGGCAGGTATTCCGACCGGGTGACTGAAAGGATCGGTATCGACCATTTAATCAGTGTGCCAGCCTGTTCGTCTATCCATTCGCCTATTGATTCGTTTGGTTTATTCAATGACTGCCACTCCATTGCACTCCGGCAATAAACCAATGTAGGACCGAAAATTTTGGTGGTTTCCTTTGCATCCTGAATTGCGGCATTGCTTGTCTCTGCTAAAAATTTTACATCGGCTTTCGAGAGTAGCCTTTTTCCCTGATTACACCATGAAATATAACTACCTGCAGGCATTTTCAAACCTTCCGGTTTCTTAACTGCGGCATGACTGTAAGCCCAGATTCCCCATCTCAAACGTTCCTGTGCATTATGGATGATATCCCATGACTCCCATGCATCAAATGTTTCAGTCAGAAAATAATGGTGAACTTTTGTGTCTGCAAGTACAGCAGCATGACCCAGCATATAGCTCAGCTGATAGGTCCACCCCAGCATCGGGTAATTCCAGAATGGCTCAGGCCGCTGACCGACCTCGTTCCACGCTCCTGCCCATGTCTGGTCAATCCAGCCGTCAAGGTATCCTTCTTTGGCAATAGTTTCCAGATCAAAACAATTTACGCGCCAGTCTGCTACCGCACTTGCTGCGTTCGAATAGCCTATTACCAGTGCCCCCGGATTAGATATTTTAGTTTGTTTTACAAAATCAGCTGTGGCATTGCTCCAGCTTTTTACTTTTTCAGGATCGGACGGGGCTGTTTTTCCGTAGGGACCAGTCCGGGAATAAATCCCTACACCCAGAAAACTGTCCCTTAATATTATTGCATCAAGTCCAATTGCTTTTGAAAGGTGGCCCCATTGTTTTCCAAAGAATTCAGTGAATGGAGTCCCTCCAGGAATTCCACCGGGGAAAGCTCCGAATTTACCTGAGTCTGGCGATAACCTGGCTAAAAAGTTCGGGGCATTATTTAAATATATATCCGGATGAACTTTGGTAAAAATAGATTTATCGCCCCCATAAATACTCTCCCATCCAAGAACAAGTGAACCTACTTTAATATCGCTTAACTTGTACTTCCTAAAAGCTGTTTTTCTTATCAGATCCGACAATTTCTTAAGATCTCCATATGTCCATGCTTCATAATTGATTACCTGAGGAGCATCAGCATTATTAAACCGGTCTTTCCATAATTTCATCCTGTCGATTGTGTTGCCGCTGAATTGCCCTTCATCCTTAAACCATGACCACTTCTTCATGCTTTTCGGCAGCTTTATTGTCTCATTCAGGTCCCCTTTCCATTCCAGGATATAATCACTTATCCAGCCGACATTCAGGATTACACCCTTCCACCCGTCCACTCCTTCCATCAGAGGATAAAACCGATCCCAAAACTGATTTACTGATTTCTCCATGTCCGAGTGTTCAAACCAGTATAAATCTATTTCAAGCCAGCGATCCGTTTTCATTGGGATAGCTGCAACTAAGGTATATGCCTGTGCTATAAGCATCAAGCTAATAAATGAAAACTTTTTAAATAAGCCGGTTGATTCAGTTGAGTGATAATTCTTCATTAGTAGATCAGTAATAGTGTTTTAGTCTTAAATCCCGTTCAATTCTATGTCACCGGCATTCGGGAAAGCCTGATAAAGCACATACCTTCCACCGGCGTCCTGCCGGGTTAGGATAGTCTTGGTTTCTGTACCCTGTTTTACCTGTACTTCTTTACATTTTGATGACACGTAGGTCTTTAAAGTTAATGGAAGCTCATACAAGGTCTTATCAAGCGAATGATTCAGTTTCACAATTATCTTTCCGCCATTTGCTGTCGATTTGAATGTTGCATTCATTCTCTCACGTATATATTTTGTCACATCTCCGAAAGTGGCGATCCATAGATCATTATCTTTTGATTTAAGATAATGAAAATATTCATCGAGCAGTTCACCCGGCAGTGCTTCCCAGCCTATGCCTTCAACACCATGAATAACTAGTACCAGCCAGATATTATTTTTTACTGCCGTGGTATCAATCCAGGATTTCATTACGGGCAAGGTTGTACTGGTAACTGCTCCACGTTGCCATTTCACATATTCCTTATCAGATGAACCCGGATTTTTCTTGTCTGAACGTATAAGGTCATCCACGAATATATCGGGCATCCTGTTCCGAAGGGATGGATATACTCGTGATGCATATTCCAGTGCACGATTATCTTCAGAACCATAAGGCACCTCTGCTGAAAAGGTATATTTCTGTCCTAGCTTATTAAGAATATCTTCTCGGCTCTTCTCTAGCTCATAAAGAATGTTCACCTCATCTAGTGCGCACAGATACGGATGTGTAACTGTGTGACTGGCAAACTCATGGCCCTGTGCGACATATGTTCTTATCTCATCCCAGGTGACATGCGGAGCTTTGTTCTCTTTATTATTTGTTCTTTTTGCGGATGGGAACTCATTATTCCTCACTTTTTTATAAAGCTCATCCATAATCTTATAAGCTTCTTCGGGTTTACCAGCATCGATCTGTGCACCAGCCCTGGTATGATATTCAAGAGTACCTTTTAATCCAAGATAACCAGCTGCTGAAGACCGTTCAAAAAAATTACTTTTGTTGGTCGGTATTGTAGCTGTCTCTTTAATAATTGCCTCCACAGGGCGTCCAATAAACCTGCCTTCATATTGAGAACCAGGTATCTGACCTGTAATAATAAAGAATGTTGCGGGAATTTTTAAACGGTTCATTATGGGTACAGCTATCTTAAACTGGTTAATTGAACCGTCATCATAGGTGACTGAGACAGCGCCTTTTTTACCATATTGCCATCTGGTGATCTCAGTTTCCCCCGGGTTTCGGTGCTGTGTTGTACCGGAGCTTAAGATAAAAGCAACAGCACATATAAGAACAGATAACTTCATCGTATAAGCTTATTAATTAATTACTTAATTTGAAATATTTGATATTTTGAACAATAATAACAGTTTTGAATTCTCCGGTGGTTAGTTGCTTAATATAAAATAAAATGACATGCCTCTGACAGGCTTCAATGTAAATGTAAAAACATACCTTGATGTAAACTTAGTGATAAAGTTATTTCAACTTTTATCAAATCAGGAATACTTTTCAACGCATTTAAAACATCAGGTAAAACTCTAAGCTATATTATAGGAGTAATTGGAAACACTGCATTATCAATACACAAAAAACAGAGGGATCACATAGTAATTATCTTAAGCTCCTTGCCCTCCGTTCGTTCATAAAGTTGTTTTGCAAGCTCGGCTTTTTCATGACTAAAAGAAGGATCCATGGAATTAGCCAACATATATGATTCATAAGCTTTATCATATTTCTTAATATACATAAAGTAATCTCCCTTTGAGTCATATACATTTGGATTCTTAGGTTCAAGCTCGATGTATTTATTGAAGGCTGCTTCCGCTTTTTCTGTCTGTTTTAATGTAAGATAGGCATACCCAAGCTGGTTGTAAAAAGTGGCAGGGTGCGCGGCGATTTTAATAGCCTTGTTTAACGTTTCAACCATGCCTGTAGAATCGCCTGCCAGTGATTGAAAAGAAATCAGGTTATTGTATGAATTGGGATCATGCGGATATAGATCCACAAGCTTTTTCCCCAGGTCGGTAAGACTGGTATTACCCTGCTGCAATCTGACAATAGCTTCTTTCAGAAGGTCCTCAGCATCACTGAGTTTAGCTTTACAGTTTATTGCAGCTTTAGCATACTTGTCAAAATTATCACCGTCCTGATTCAGGATGAAGTAGAATGCCAGCTGGTAATTTGCCATGAAAAAATCCTCATCCTGATCAAGAGCTTTTTCAAAGGTTTCAAGCGCTTCCTTCACTTTTACATCATCAAAGCTCTTCATAGCCTTGTTATAATACGATAATGCTGATTTTGAATTAGTAGTAACGGGTATCAGGGCTCCTTTCTCTGGCTGGGAAAATAACTGCGTTCCTGTTAAAAGCAATGTCATCAACGTATATAATTTCTTCATCATATTCAATATTTAATTTTTGATCTTTATTATTGTTATAAGATATTTAATTCAATCTTTTAATTCAGTTGCAAAATTAAATGTATAACAATTAAAATCAAACTATGGTTGTCTGAATAAATACTAGGTATCAGTATCACAAAGGGCTCAAAGGGCTAACATTATAGTAAAAATGGGATCAATGCTTTCCTGTCTTTGTCGTATTCAGGAAATTCCTTAATATACCATCTGTGATGATCCAGCGCTCTTGTAGTAAGATTTATTAAAGTCCAGATTAAGAAAGTAAGAGCAGGCAGATTAAAGGCAGCCAGAGCAAAACCTGCCCATGAAATAATTTCGCCAAAAAAGTTAGGACAGGAAACATATCTAAAAAGCCCGCCATAGGGAATTTTGTAACCATCGCCTTTCAATGGACGCAGTTTAATTAATATAGAGTCGTGATATTTGTTTATAACAAAACCTGAAATGAATATAATTACACCTGAAATAAGGCGCAAATCAATTACCACTCCTGATTTGAACTCAGGAGCGAATTGCACGTACCAATACCCATTGAGAAAACCATTAATTATATTAAAGATAAAAGCCAGAAACACAATTAATGCTGGTATTTTTTTTCTGGCTGTCCTTAATTGAAGAGGAAAAATCAGAACCCTGTGAATATAATGGACACCCCAAAGCAAGGCAGGTACCAGAATAAGCACATTCAGCAAATCTGCCTTGAAAACCAGATAATAACCGAAAATAGCTAATGCAGGAAACTCCATTAAAAACCATCCGAGCCTGTTATTGATCATTGGTCCGAAGTTGTTTTTTGAGTGTCTGCCATAGGGCTGAGTAACTTTCAGAAGGATTGGAAATATAAGAACCGCAACTCCGATCCAAATCCAGCAAACTATGTTAAAGGTTTCGTGTGACATCATATNNTCAAGAGACTGATATGTATATAAAGGTTCCGTTTTTGTAACAGAGGAATAAACATTAAAAAAAGGACAAGCCAGACGTGCAATGGAAACCGGGATTTTAAGAGGAATTTTACATCCTGAAATTTCCCCGATCATTGCAGATAGCTCCTGAAGACTGCAGAATTCCCCGGAAAGAATATATTTTTCTCCTTTACGTCCCGCATCAATTGCATTTATTGAAGCTGATACAACATCACGTACATCAACCCAATTGTATCCGCCTGCGACCAGAAAGGGCAATTTATTCTGATAAATCTTACGAAGTGCCTGACCCAGGAGTGAATTTCTGTAGTCATATGGACCAATTACTGCAGTAGGATTTAATATAACTGCATCCAACCCCTCCTTAACAGCTTTCATCACTTCCCTCTCACCTTCAGCTTTTGAAAACTCATAGATTGTCTTCTTTGTTTCAATCAATGATCTGTTTTCGTCAAGCATCTGAAGCGGAGAGCCGATCTGAAAAGCATGAATACTGCTAAAGTGAATGAATTTTCTAACTTCTGCGTCTTTAGCTGCTTTAATGATGTTTTTTGTACCCGTCACATTGGTTTGATAAACATGTTCTGAAGATCGGTTATCAATAGCAATGCGGGCAGCAAGATGAAATACGACATCGACTCCCTTGCACAAGTTGGCCAATGATTCAGGTTCAAGCAAATTTCCAGGGATAAGCTCAACTTCCAGTTCATCCAGATCACTTCTGAAATTATGAACCAGAATTTTTATCTCGGCTCCTTGTCTTTTCAGTTCCTGTACAAGGCAATTTCCGATATGTCCACTGGCTCCGGTAACAGCAACTTTCATTACAAGAGTATAAGGATATAAAGCTAAACTTTTTCCCCATTTTTCAAGCATCCAAAAGGTGGCAATGAAATAATCCCAGACTTGTTACTAAGGACCATTATATACTAAATAACTCCATATAATGTTTTGAATCAGTAAGAATACCTCCGCTTTTATTGTAAAAATCGCTGTCTAAGTTAAAGACCCCATTTTGAGTTTTCCGCCATATTGAATTTTGATAAGGATGATAGCTTTCCATTGTGGTCCAGTTTTTATAATTCTGATGACCGTTTGTTTCAAGCAAACCAGTCCCTAATCCGGGAAATGCATCAAGACGGGCTGCAACATTTTTGTTCCAGTCAACTAAAATCGGATTAACTGTCAGATCAGCGCAAAAACATGGAACATTTCGTTCTTTTGCCACATTTGCAATTTTCATTGTCATACTGAGTGTTTTAGCTATAGCTTTTAAGGCTATTGCCTTGTATCCCATTCCGATTCGCGTAATAGCATCCTTGTCAGTATGGGCACTTTCATCAGCAGCAAGGCGAATTGGAATATCCCTGACATCAATCTGAAGTTCTTCCGGAAACGGTTCCTCAATAATGGCTATCTGATCAAAAGCACCTATTTTTTTTGTATGATCAATAAGCCTCAGAAGTGTTTCCTTTTTTTCATACCTGCCATTTGCATCGAAATAGTATGGAAGTTTGCCAGAAGCTGTATGAGGTGTACGAAAATGGCCAACTGCTTCATGAATTGAAGAAATCCTGGCGATGTCCTTAGCAAGCATTTCTTCCTGAGTGCCAGGTTGTCCGATCTTCATTTTCAAAAAGAAATATCCTGAATCGACAGCCTGGATGATTTCCGAAACGGGTATTGAATAAGCCATAAGCGGAATGCTGGCAACTGTTTTGTGGTGCTGCGATAAAGCAGGACGATATTTTTCAGGGATCATATCGTCAAAATTTCCAATTCCATTTTCAGCTGCGTACAGCATCCATAAGGCATTATCGACACCTACAAGTGCATTCAGAGCAAAAGTTTTTCTCAGTTTCGGGTTCGCAGTTATCTTAATCCCAAATTGATATACATCTTCAAAAATATCATCAATTAATTCAATGGGATTAGTAAAGGAGCGCCCTTTAATTAATTGAAGTGCGTGTTCTGTCATTGCATACATTAGTGCATTCCCTCCACTCTCGGAATGAGATGCGAAAACAGAAGCATCTGACCAAAGGACACTTTGGGTGCATAAGCCCACTTTTTTGATTCCGGCTGTCGAAATAAGTAAATTGGCTGATTGCCAGATTTCTGTCATATAACCACCTTTAAACCCAAAAGGACGGATGAGAGGTTCGCGTTCGAAGTTTGATCCTACTGATTGA
>PMIL01000240.1:0-5922 GCA_003157075.1 Bacteroidales bacterium
TTTTATTACCATAAGTCCTTTTGCATCAACTATATCCTGAATTACAGGAACAATATTCAGTTTGAGAGAAGACTTTTCAGCGCTCCTGCTGATATCAGATAAAGAATATTTGTAACCGCCATTACCGTCGGGAATCCGGGCAATGCCTAGCTGCCTTAAATTGCGGGACAGTGTANNTATGCATTTATTTTGCAAATATATTCATTTTTTCAAAATTACAAATCCCAATTAAAAAATTGTATTATTTTTGAATTTCAAATCCGGATGATGAAAGATGTAGTAAAAAAGGTAATAATCCTGGGGTCAGGAGCATTGAAAATTGGTGAAGCAGGTGAGTTTGATTACTCCGGCTCCCAGGCTTTGAAAGCACTAAAAGAAGAAGATGTCAGCACGGTTTTGATAAATCCGAATATTGCTACAGTCCAGACGTCAGAGGAACTGGCTGACAAGATATATTTTCTGCCCGTCACACCCTATTTTGTTGAAAAGGTTATTGCCCGTGAAAGACCCGATGGAATTCTTCTGTCGTTTGGCGGACAGACTGCACTGAACTGCGGAACGGAACTTTACAGGTCAGGAGTATTTGAAAAATATAACGTAAGAGTTCTTGGTACTCCGGTGACAGCCATTATGAATACTGAGGACAGAGAGCTGTTTGTAAAAAAACTTGATGAAATCGAAGTTAAAACACCCAGCAGCATTGCCGTTTCGGGTGTTAATGAGGCGATAGAAGCAGCTGATAAACTGGGATTTCCCATTATCATCAGGGCTGCCTATACCCTCGGTGGCCAGGGAAGCGGTTTTGCATCAAATTCCGAGGAGCTCAGGACTCTCGCTTCAAAGGCTTTTTCATATTCTAACCAGATTCTGGTAGAGGAATCTCTTAAAGGATGGAAAGAAGTTGAATATGAGGTTGTAAGGGATAAGTATGATAATTGCATCACTGTATGTAACATGGAGAATTTTGATCCGCTTGGCATACATACAGGCGAAAGTATTGTTGTCGCCCCATCACAGACCCTGACCAACAGTGAATATCATAAATTAAGAGAACTCTCAATAAGGATTATCAGGCATATTGGCATTGTAGGCGAATGTAATGTTCAGTACGCTCTTTCTCCTGATTCTGAAGATTACAGAGTTATAGAAGTGAATGCCCGGTTATCACGCTCAAGCGCTCTTGCTTCAAAAGCAACAGGATATCCGCTCGCATTCATAGCCGCAAAACTGGGCATGGGTTACGGACTTCATGAACTAAAAAATTCAGTTACTAAAAATACAACAGCCTGCTTTGAACCAGCTCTCGATTATATCGTTTGCAAGATACCCAGATGGGACCTGAACAAATTTGAAGGGGTATCGCATCTGATAGGCAGCAGCATGAAAAGTGTGGGTGAGGTAATGGCTATAGGAAGAACATTTGAGGAGGTCATCCAGAAAGGACTAAGAATGATCGGCCAGGGGATGCACGGATTTACAGGAAACCGGAATCTTGACTTTGAGGACATTGAAAGAGAACTTTCGGAACCCACAGATATGAGAATATTCTCAATTGCAGAAGCTCTTGAAGCTGGAATGTCTGTCGAACGGATCTACCAGCTGACAAAAATTGATAAATGGTTTTTATTCAAACTCAGAAATATAATCAGCATTAAAGATGAGCTGTGTAATTATAAGACCCTTGAATCTGTTCCGACAGAACTACTCTCCCATTCCAAAATAAACGGCTTCAGTGATTTTCAGATAGCCAGACATATATTAAAATCAGGACCAAATGAGATCAACCAGGATCTGATGAAAGTCAGAGCCTACAGGAAATCACTTGGTATAGTTCCTTATATAAAACAGATTGATACGCTTGCCGCCGAATACCCGGCTGTAACAAATTATCTCTACCTTACTTACAGCGGCTCGGAACACGATATTATTTGTGAAACTGATAAAAAATCAATTATAGTGCTGGGCTCAGGCGCTTACAGGATCGGATCAAGTGTGGAATTTGACTGGTGTTCCGTTAATGCAATTGACACAATAAAAAAGGAGGGTTTCAGATCAATAATGATAAACTATAATCCTGAAACAGTCAGTACGGATTATGACATTTGCGACCGGCTCTACTTTGATGAACTCACTTTTGAGAGAGTTCTCGACATTATTGACCTTGAAAATCCTGGTGGCGTAATAGTTTCTGTTGGCGGACAGATTCCCAATAACCTGGCAATGAGACTTTATAAAGAAAATGTGCCTGTACTTGGGACCTCACCTGTCTCTATCGACAGGGCCGAGAACCGTCATAAGTTTTCCGGCATGCTTGATATTCTGAAAGTTGATCAGCCTCAATGGAAAGAACTTACAACAATAGATGATATTTTTGAATTTGTCGATCGCATAGGGTTCCCTGTCCTGATAAGGCCATCTTATGTTCTGTCAGGCGCTGCAATGAACGTGGTTTCAAATAAAAATGAATTATCTCATTATCTGAAGCTTGCATCACAGGTATCTAAACAATATCCTGTAGTGGTGTCTGAATTTATTGAGAATGCCAAAGAGATCGAGATTGATGCTGTTGCCCGTGAAGGAGAAATGCTAGCATATGCTATCAGCGAACACGTCGAGTTTGCAGGGGTTCACTCAGGCGATGCAACAATGGTTTTTCCGGCACAGAAGATATACTTTGAGACCGCAAGGAGAATAAAACGGATTTCGCGTCAGATCGCTAAAGAACTGAACATTTCAGGCCCGTTTAATATACAGTTCCTGGCAAAAGACAATGATATTAAAGTTATTGAATGCAACCTTNNGGTGTTCCCACAGAGAAACCGCTCAAGGCTGTGTTCGAGCTTGATTATGTAGGAGTTAAGGCTCCTCAGTTCAGCTTCTCACGACTCGCCAAAGCCGACCCGGTACTTGGAGTTGATATGTCGTCAACCGGAGAAGTCGGTTGTATAGGTGAAGGTTTTTATGAAGCAATATTGAAAGCAATGTTTTCAGTTGGATACAGAGTCCCGAAAAAGAGTATTCTCCTTTCAACCGGGCCAGCCAGATCAAAAGTTGAACTGCTCAACAGCGCAAGAGCACTCCTCGAAAAGGGACATAAACTGTATGCAACGAGAGGGACGCAGCAATTCCTGAGAAACGCCGGCGTTGAAGCAACTGTTGCATACTGGCCTGATGAAAATAAATCACCCAATACAATAGATCTTATAAAATCACGCGAAGTGGATCTGGTTGTCAATATCCCTAAAGATCTCAGTGATAAAGAATTAAATAATGATTACACTATTAGAAGAAGTGCCGTGGATTATAATGTGCCTCTTATCACAAATGCACGTCTTGCCAGCGCTTTCATTCTTGCTTTCTGTAAAATGAGCATCGACGACCTGGCTATTAAGAGCTGGGATGAGTATAAGTAAGAAGGGAAGAAAGGGTGAAGGGGAGAAAGGGTGAAGGGGAGACTATGAGACGAAGGGACTGAGAGACGACCGCAAGACCGCAAGACCGCAAGACAATTAGACAATTAGACAATATTATGATAATCCGTAAAGCAACATCAGCAGACGCAGAAATAATAATCGATTTCCAGCAGAAAATGGCCTGGGAAACCGAACATATGAAACTTGTTCCAGAGATAATCTTAAAAGGAGTGAACGCTGTTTTTAATGATTCAGCTCATGGACAATACTGGATTGCTGAAGACCAGGGGAAGATTGTCGCATCATTGCTGATCACTTATGAGTGGAGTGACTGGAGAAACTGCAACGTCTGGTGGTTCCAGTCGGTTTATGTATTGCCGGAGTTCAGGAGAAAAGGAGTTTTCAGTACTTTGTACCGGTTTATAAAGGATGAAGCAGACAGAAACGGGGCAGGAGGACTACGTCTTTACGTGGAAACAAATAATGCTAAAGCCCAATGCACTTATGAGGCTCTTGGAATGCAGAGCCTGCATTATAAAATGTATGAATGGATGAAGGAATAAGTTATGTATTGGCTACCGGCTATACTGATCCTTCCCTATATTTATATCCTCTTAAAGATTTANNCATCAAAATTATCCTCTTGATTTATTTGAGGTTTTAATTGTTAATGATAATTCCACTGACAAAACGCTTGAAATTGCTGCCGGATTCAAACGGGCAGACAACATCCGGGTCCTGGAGAATAATGGCGAAGGGAAAAAACAAGCCCTGAGAACAGGGATTACTGAAGCAAGGGGTAACCTGATAATCACAACTGATGCTGATTGTACGGCCGGAAAAAACTGGATCAGAACTGTTGCCGGATATTATGAAATAAATAACCCTGATCTGATCATATCTCCGGTTCAGATAAAACCAGTACCGGGATTTTTTGGAAAATTTATTGAACTGGAGTTTATAAGCCTTCAGGGGATTACAGCAGGAACTGCACTCTCAGGAAGAGGAACCATGTGCAACGGGGCAAATCTGGCATTTACCAGGGAAGCATATTTAAGTCACTCAGATAATCTGCGTGATGAAATAAACACGGGTGATGATATTTTCCTGCTACATAGTCTTAAAAGAGATCCAGATTCAAAAATATTATGGCTGGAATCACAGGATGCTGTGATAACAACGGAATCCCCGTTTACATTCAAATCCTTTCTGAAGCAGAGGAGCCGTTGGATTTCAAAAGGAAAAGCTTATAGTGACATTTATACAATAATTCTGGGAATATCCACATTTCTTGCCGTCATGGTGCATATTGGATTTTTGATAGCCTGGATTATCCGGCCTTCGTTAATCTGGGTGCTTCTGTCAGTAATTGTTTTGAAATCAATTCCTGATTTTCTAATCCTGCTGAACACCACAGAAAGATATGGTAAAAATGAACTCATGAGATGGTTTTTACCTTCCCAGTTGATATATCCTTTTTATGTACTCGCTGTGATATTTTATTCGCTGATATTCAGGAATAAATAATTGCGGAATTCGGATTTCCGATTTCGGATTTATGAATTATGACTAGTGTTACCATCCGCAATCAGAAATAATATCATTAGTTTCCCATCTCGGAAAGGAACTTGATTCTTACCAGCCTGATCTCTTCTTCTTCGAATTCGTTGCCAAGCTCATTAATAGCATCTTCAAGAGAGTCAGATTCAGCCTCTTCCCTGAAATATGAGTAAATATCGTGTTGCCGCTCCTCATCAATTGCCTTGTCTATATAATAATCCAGATTTATCCGGGTTCCTGAATTAACAATTGCTTCAATTTCAGAAATAAGTTCTGGCATTTCCAATCCCTTAGCTTCAGCAATGTCTTCCAGAGCTCTTTTCATATCAATACTCTGGATAATATATACTTTTATTCCTGATTTATTGACAACTGATTTGACCACCATATCCAACGGCCGGATGATCTCTTTCTCTTCAACATATTTTTTAATTATATCGATGAATTCCTCCCCATAGCGCTGTGCTTTTCCTGCTCCGACTCCTGATATATTCTGAAGTTCATCAATAGTTATCGGGTATTGGATTGCCATGTCCTCAAGAGAAGGGTCCTGAAAAATCACAAACGGTGGCACGTCCCTTTGTTTCGACAGCTTTTTACGCAGATCCCTGAGAATACTGAATAATTCATCATCAACTGCAGCGGTTCTTGCTCCGAAAGCATTCTCTTCATCGGTGGTATCAGCATAGTCGTGGTCCTCGGCAAGCATAAAGGATGTAGGATTTTCGAGAAATTCAAGCCCCTTTGTAGTCAGTTTCAACAGACCATAATTCTCAATATCCTTTGTAAGGAATTTGGCAATCAGTGCTTGTCTGATGACCATATTCCAGAATTTCTCATCCTTATCCTCTCCTATTCCGAAAAACTCAATTTTATGATGCTTATAAGATTTTATAGCTGATGTTACTTTCCCTGAAAGGATATTTGCTATATGATCTGCTTTAAATTT
>PMIL01000240.1:5955-6092 GCA_003157075.1 Bacteroidales bacterium
AGGAGTTGTTTACCGATCTCCTGTTCTGCAATCGGTTTTCCCTGCATAAATTTCTCAAGTTTCAGAATATCATTATAGCTGTAGTAAGCAATACAGTTTCCTTCACCTCCGTCACGTCCGGCCCGGCCGGTCTCCTG
>PMIL01000135.1 GCA_003157075.1 Bacteroidales bacterium
CCCATCGACGGCCGACCTGTTAAATGGCGGCATATCTATGTCACTCATGATATCCTCATCAAGAATCCGTTGACTGGCAGTATTGAACGGAATAGTCTCGGATCTCGTCTTACAGCCGGATTCCATGACAATACTGTAAGCCTCTTCAAAAGTTATCATTTCTCTGTTCATAACATTCGCATGGTTAATAAACTAATTAATTCCCGCTTATGACAACAATAGCTTTTGACGGGAAGCTCACCCATACTTCTTTTCCTTCGGTAAGACTAAGTTTATCTATTTCAGAGGCAGGGGCATCAGCATAAAAAAAATCACCGGCGTCAATAGTTACTTCCATACCATATTCCGAAGGTATTATTTCAGTCACTTTCCCTCTGAACGAGTTAAGATTCACATCTGTAGGCTTTTCATATGTAATTACAATAGAGTCATTCCTGATAAGAAGAAGACTATCTCTGACATTGGCTTTCCCATCTATCCTGAATCGCGTATTATGTTCAGTCACTCCTGATAATGAGCCATCCTCACCTGCTATATCTACTCTGAAGAAATTCCTGATACCGGCATAACGTGCCACAAAACGATTTGCCGGGTTATTAAATACCTCATTCACAGAACCCTCCTGGATAATTTTTCCGTTATGAATAACACCTACTCTTTTGGCAAGACTTATTGCATCACCATAATCATGGGTTACATGGATTATTGTCTGTCCTGCTTTATTCAGTTTACGCAGCAACCGCTTCAGATCGTCTTTCAATGAGGTGTCAAGAGAAGAGAGCGGTTCATCAAGCAGAAGGAGTCGCGGAGAGGTTATAAGAGTTCGTGCCAGTGCCACTCTCTGCATTTCACCGCCCGAAAGTTTTTCCGTGCTTCGTTCCAGAAGATGATCGATATTCATTGCAGCTGCTGCATTTTCTACCTTTTCTGCAATATCTTTTTTTGTTTCATTTCTTACCCGGAGAGGGTAGGCTATATTTCCGAAAACTGTCATATGCGGAAATACTGCGTAATCCTGAAATACAATGCCGACTTTCCTGTTCTGAATTTTCTGTCTGGTAATATCTTCATTATCAAGAATTATTCTTCCGCTATCAGGATGCTCCAGTCCTGCGATAAGTTCCAGAAGCTGGGTTTTCCCTGATCCTGATCTGCCCAGAAGAACGTAGTACTGCCCATCAGATACCTCAAGGTTTATATCAGTCAGTGCAAAATCACCAAGTCGGCGGTTGATATTAATCAGTCTGAGCATCAATATTTATATTTTTCTTTTTTCTTTTTAAAGAAAGTAGTCTCAATCCAATTAGAAACAACAAGGCAATAAGGATAAAAAATACAGAAGCCGGCCGCGCATAATTAAGTCCGTACGAACTGAATCTTTCGTAGATCAGAACAGGAGCTGTCATTGGATGATATGCAATGATAACAACTGCGCCGAATTCGCTCATTCCTCTTGCGAACATCATAACAAACCCTGTTGTAATGCTGCGCCATGCCAGGGGAAGGGAAATAGTGAAAAAAACCTTCATATGACTTGCTCCAAGGTTAAGAGCTGCTTTTTCAAGTCTTTCGGGTACCGCCTCAAAACCGTCACGTGCCGCATTTATGAGGAATGGCAGACTCACAAATGCCATTGCCAGTGCTATTCCTGCCGGATGATTTACCAGATTAAGTCCTGCAAGTGAGGCGGCTTTCCCTAAAATACCATCCCGTGAAATAAAGCCCAGAAGTGCAATACCGGCTGCCGTGTGGGGAAGCACTATCGGAAGATCTATTATACCCTGAATCAGATTCTTTGCCGGCAGTTTTTTACGGGCCAGTGACCAGGCAAACGGAATTGCCCCAAAAGAGAATATAAAAGTTGCGGCAAATGAAACCCAGAGGGTTAACCATACGCTCTGTTGAACCTCTTTATCTCTGACAGTTTCCAGAAACTGCGTTCCCCCAGTATGAAAAAACATACCGGCAAGGGGTGCTATTATAAATAACAATACCAATGATGACAAGATCATCACGAGCCAGCTAAAAATGCTTTTCCGGTTCATTGAAAGACTCAATTCTGAACAGCTCTTGAAAAATATTTTAACAATTGTGGAGGTAGCTTCATAACAGGCTCGGCGATAAGCGGTACAAGCGGCTCCTGTCCGTTCTTTTTGAAAATAGCCGAACCTTCAGGACTCAGCAGAAAATCTATAAAACTTACCGCTGCTTCTTTCTGAGGTGCATTGTCAAGTATAGTCAGACTGTAATTAATATAATCTCCGGTAACTTTCATCTTTGCTCCCGGCTTATCTCCTGCCACCTCAGTACTAACGGTTGAATAAATACCGACTTTTGAGGGATCAGAAAGATTAATTTCTTTTGGAAGTTCAATGAATTTAAATCCATGCTGAATTGCAACTGATTTATACTGAACCATATAATCGATAGCATTTGATTCAAGTAATGCTACAAGGTCAACCTCTTTAGGACGGATATATTCTTTATTTTTAGAAATTAATGCTGATGCCAGACCCGGTTTCCCGTAGAACTTTTCAGCAAGCATAAATGTAAAAACAGTTCTATAGCCGCAGGGATCTGAATCAGGGTCTGACCTTGAATAAATTACATCTTTCTTCATAAGGATATCCATCCAATTATCAGAATTGATTTCTTTTGAATGTTTTGATTTTTCCTGATACGCAATAACTATCTCGTTGGTAGCAAATCTGATGCTCCAGCTTGCATAATCAGGAATAAGGAGTTCATTTATGACAAAGTAATCTGATGATGCTATAATATCACAAGG
This sequence comes from Bacteroidales bacterium, assembly GCA_003157075.1. GTDB lineage: Bacteria > Bacteroidota > Bacteroidia > Bacteroidales > VadinHA17 > LD21. Next base: position 2,789 of record PMIL01000135.1, read on the forward strand.
GTTTTTAAGCTCAGTTACCTTCCTGGCACAAACCAGGCTTCCGGATGATTCCAGGAATATTTTTGTGTCAGGATTTCTCTTCTCATACTCCTGCGCGATCTGTTTTATAGGCACCGAAAGGGAGCCTGCGTGAAAAATAATTAACTCTTTCTGTTTCATAGCTGATTGACTTTGAGAGTAATTCGGAAATAATAAAACTGCTGTTATGACTGATAATAAGACTTTCATTATTTGTTGCTTTTAAGATTTGCATGGACAATCACAAAATTAGTAAATGGTTCATTGAGATTTCCGATTTGCGGAATAAATAATCCAATAACCACAAAGTCCGATAGCTATAGGAACGCAAAGTCCCGATAGCAATGTAATTCGTCAGAATTAAGATAACAGTTTTTTAGAATGTTTTTTCATAATTTCAAATCATCTTCTCTTAATTCTTTACCCCCTTCCCAAGGGGGTGT
>PMIL01000065.1 GCA_003157075.1 Bacteroidales bacterium
GGCTTTGATTTTGATCTTATTCGTTCATTTTCAATGGATTCACCTGTCCCTGACCAGGATTTCAGGAAATCCAATTCAAAGGAGGTCACTGATAAGGTGTATACAAAGGTGCTGGATACCTATAAAAGAAAAGTGGAATCAATTTCAGCACAGGCATATCCGGTATTGAAAGATGTGTATGACAGGATGTCTCATGTATATGAAAATGTTGTTGTTCCTATTTCTGACGGAGTTAAGGTATATCAGGTAGTTACTAACCTGAAGGCTACCGCAGAATCAGAAGGGAGAGAGCTGGCAAAAGCATATGAGAAGACTGTTGTGCTGGCAACAATAGATGATGCCTGGAAAGAACATTTGCGTGAAATGGATGAACTTAAACAATCTGTTCAAAACGCAACTTATGAACAGAAAGACCCCTTGCTGATTTATAAGTTTGAATCCTTCGAGCTTTTTAAAACTATGCTTACAAAAGTCAATAAGGATGTAGTGAGTACACTCATGAAGGGTCATATTCCAACGCAGGATCCTGAGCAGGTTAAAGAAGCTCAGAGAAAGCGTCAGGTTGATATGAGCAATCTGAGAACCTCAAAAAGTGATTTTTCGCAGTATAGCAATTCAGGAGGAGGACAGGACAAGAATCAGAAAACTGAACCGGTCAGGGTTGATAAGAAAGTCGGCAGAAATGACCCGTGTCCTTGCGGAAGCGGTAAAAAATATAAAAACTGTCATGGGTTACAGCACGCCGGACTCCCTGGCGCCGGAGTGAATGCATGATGTTTACTTTACTTCTTCAATCGCTTTCTGTATCCGTGTATAGATAGTCCTGGTAACCGGAACAAGCGGCAGCCTGAGGGTATTCTGGCAAAGATTCATTATACTGAGCATGGCTTTAACACCTGCGGGGTTACCTTCAATAAAAAGGAGTTCTATTATTTCGAGATACCGGAGCTGTAATTCCCTTGCTGCTTTATAATTACTTTTCAGAGCATTGGAGACTAGTTCACAAGCTGCTGTGGGAAATGCATTCGCCAGTACTGAGATTACTCCTGATCCTCCTGATGCAATTACAGGGATAGTCAGCATATCGTCACCCGAAATTACGCTGAAATTATCAGGTTTGCCCTTTATTATTCTCATTATCTGGGCTATGTCACCAGATGCTTCCTTAACAGCAACAATATTTTCACACTCATTGGCGAGCTTTAGACAGGTTTCTGACGTAATATTGCTGCATGTCCTTCCCGGGACATTATACATTATAATCGGAACAGAGCTTGATGTAGCTATCGCCTTAAAATGTTCAAAAAGGCCTCTTTGGTTTGGTCTGTTGTAGTATGGCGCCACTGATAATATTCCATCAACACCTGTAAGATTTGAATGTCTTACGGAATTTATAATTTCCTGGGTGCAGTTTCCTCCTATACCAATGACAAGAGGTACGCGTGATGCGTTCACTTCAGCAACATATGAGATGATTGCTTTCTTTTCATCCTTGGACAGGGTAACTGATTCGCCTGTGGTTCCCATGACAACTATATAGTTAACACCACCGCTGATAACATGATTTACAACCCGGCCCAAAGCAGCAAAATCTATACTCGAATCGTTTTTAAAAGGCGTTACTATGGCGACTCCGGTGCCTCTGAATTTTTTAGTATCCTTCATATTTATCCAACTTTTTGAACAGTTCCAGAATTAATCATTCCAAGATAGTAAATTACCTGATTCAGATAATCTTCAAGATTGACGGGGCTTTTTATTTCCATTAAGAGATCATAAGGGTTATTTTTAACAGAAGGCTCAAATAGGCCAACTTTAAGACTGGCATTAGACAGTGAGGAAATATATTGCAGCGGTGATAGTTTTTTGAAATTTAAATCAATAAGTACATCAAATCGTTTTGTGATAAAAGAAATTGATTCAGAAGATACCGGATGATAGAAAAAGTTTAATTCTTCATTTTTGATAATAGAAAAATACCTGATCGCAGTATATTGATTTGGCAGGGTATTGCCGGGAAAATATCCCATTACTTTTACTTCAGTTTTGTTCTCATTCATTTTCTGACAGAATTTCGATAAATATGTAAGATCCTCAATCTTCGAAGCATCCCAGACTATACCGATATTTTTAACCTGTTCTAAATTTGAATAAGAAGTTTTTCTCTTCATAACGGCTGCCTTATGATGGAGAATTGCATCTCCCATTTTCAGCCTCAGTGTTCTAAATAATTCCATTTTACAAACCTAAGAGTTTTTTGTTAAAATAAGAGAACGGGAGATCTTATTTACCGATTAATTTAAGAAAATCCGGCTCACTAATCATTGGAACTCCCAGCTCAGTTGCTTTCTCTTTTTTTGATTGTCCCATATTATCTCCGGCAAGTATAAATGTTGTACTTCGTGAGACAGATGAAGAATTTTTCCCTCCGTTTCTTTCTATCAATTCTTTATATTCATCGCGACTGTATTTCTCAAATACACCTGAAATAACAATTGTTTTTCCATCCAGCAGATTTCCGGGTTTAATTGATTCCTCATTACTGCTGAATTTTATTCCGGCTGCCTTGAGCCGCCTTATGGTGTCGAGGTTATCCGGATCAGAAAAATACGAAACGATGCTGGAAGCTATTTTTGGTCCGATTTCATATACCCCGGTCAATTGTTCAATACCCGCTTTTATAAGGTCATCGATTGATTTGAATTGCCCTGCAATGGTTTTTGCTACAGTTTCGCCCACATGCCTGATTCCAAGAGCGAAAAGTACCCTGCTATATGGCGTATTAACAGAATCTCTGATACTTTTCAGGATATTGGCAGCTGATTTTTGCCCAAGTCGTTCCAATGGTACCAGCTGCTCTATCCTCAGATCATAGAGATCCGAGAAGTTTTTAACCAGATTATTGTTGAATAGAAGATCGATTGTCTCTTCTCCCAAACCATCTATGTCCATTGCTTTTCTGCTGATAAAATGCTCAATTCTGCCTTTTATCTGAGGCGGGCAATGAAGGTAATTAGGACAAAAATGATTTGCCTCCCCCTCATTTTTTATAAGAGGAGTGCCGCATTCCGGACAGTTTGAAATAAAGACAACCGGCTTATTACTTTCATTTCTGTAGGAATGATCAACCCCAACAATCTTTGGAATAATTTCGCCACCTTTTTCAACAAAAACCATATCATTAAGATGAAGATCAAGAAGCGCTATCTGATCAGCATTATGAAGCGTTGCCCGTTTTACGGTAGAGCCTGACAGCAATACCGGTTCGAGGTTCGCAACCGGAGTTACAGCTCCTGTTCTGCCAACCTGGAACGCTACAGATAACAATCTGGTGGCAGCCTCTTCAGCTTTGTATTTGTATGCAATTGCCCATCGGGGTGACTTGGCAGTAAACCCAAGTTCCTGCTGCTGACGCAGCGAGTTGACTTTAACAACAACTCCGTCAGTATCGTAGGGAAGGCTTTTCCGGGCTGATTCCCATGAAGAAATAAATTGAATTACTTCATCAATACTCTTGCAAAGGCGTATACTATCTGCAACTTTAAAACCCCATCTTGCTGCTTCCAGGAGATTTTCATAATGATTATTAAAAGGAAGGTCTTCAGAAAGAAGAAAGTAGACCATGCAGTCAAGGGATCTTGTGGCTACGATCCGCGGATCAAGAAGCTTCAGAGTGCCTGATGCAGCATTTCTTGGGTTGGCGAATGGAGCTAATCCTGCTTTTTGACGTTCTTCATTTAACCTGTCAAATACAGCCCTGGGCATAAGGATTTCGCCCCTTATCACAAAATCAGACGGTTTAACTTTTCCGGTGATTTTCCATGGAATGCTCTTAATTGTTTTGACATTCAGAGTAACATCATCGCCTTTATTGCCATCTCCCCGTGTCACAGCCCTGAGCAGGGCGCCATCTTCATAGATTATGCTAATGGAAGCTCCGTCAAACTTTAACTCACACACATACTCAACTGGCTCTGTTATTGACCTGACAATCCTGCTGTCAAATTCACGCAACTCCTGTTCACTATAGGTGTTACCCAGCGACAGCATAGGATATGTATGTTCGAATTGTTCAAATTCATTTGTAATGTCGCTTCCAACATGTCTGGTTGGCGAGTTTTCACTTGCAAACTCCGGGAATTTTTTTTCAAGGTTGTCGAGCTCATTTAATAATATGTCGTATTCAAAATCAGAAATTGAAGGTTGATTCAATACATAATATCTGTTGTTATGTTCTTCAAGTTCCTTACGGAGCGTTTCTATCCGGTCTTTTGCCTCAGATCGTTTCATATTTGTAAAAATGTTTTATTTGCCGATGCGCTTCGTTCCTCTTTTTAGCTCCAGACCCCGTCAATTTTGCTCCCGCACTTACTGCATTTCCCCCCAGATATTGAATTTGTCGTTACCCGGAATCCCTGTCTGGTGACAACGGGACTGCTGCATGAAGGACATTTGGTATCTGAAATTTCATTCCCTGGTACGTTCCCGGTATAGACATATTTCAGACCTTCTTCTGATGCAATTTTATAAGCGCTGTTCAGTATTCCAACAGGTGTAGGAGGCAATTGTTCAAGCTTATGGAGAGGATAAAATCTGCTTAAGTGCAAAGGAGTATTCCTGAATCCATTGTCGCTTAACCACTTGCACATCCCTCTGAATTCGTCCATATTATCAGTCCAGTCAGGAATAATCAGATTGGTAATTTCAAGCCATACACCCATATCTTTTATTATTTTCAGCGAATCGAGCACAGGCTGTAATTTTCCTCCTGTTAACCTTAGATATGTACTTTCAGAGAATGCCTTGAGATCGATATTAGCTGCATCAATAACACTGCAAATCTTTTTAAGCGGATCACTGTTTATATACCCGTTTGATTTGAAGATGTTCTTTACACCAGCACTTCTGGCCAGAGTTGCAGTCTCAAAGGTATATTCGTAAAAAGTCGTTGGCTCGGAGTAAGTATACGCTATCGAGCTGCAATTGTTTTTGACAGACTCTTCGACCACCTGATCCGGCAATAGATCAATATTTCTTGTTTTGTCAGGACTGGTCTGTGAGATTGTCCAGTTCTGACAATTCAGACATACCAGATTGCATCCTGCGGTTGCAATGGAATAGGCTTTTGACCCGGGAAGAAAATGATATAATGGTTTTTTTTCAACAGGATCCACATTTACAGAACACGGATTCCCGAAAGCCATGGTATATAGCTTTGAATCGTGAACTTTCCGGTTATTGCATTTGCTTAATTCACCCTCCTTGAGAACACATTCGTTCGGACAGATTCTGCACATTATTCCCCTTGCAGTCTCCTCCTGGAACATAGCAATTCGCTTATAAATGCCATTTTTTTCAGTAATTGTTTCTGACAATACCGAGCGGCATGGAAAACACATCAGACCAGCTGATAATGCCAGTGATTTCTTCAGGAAATCACGTTTACTAAGATCATATTTTTTATTTTTCATCCCTGCTTGTTTTCAACTTGTTTATGAGTTAATCAAAATATCTATTATTTGTATATTCGGGCACAATTTCTAAAACTACAATTTGCTGCTGATTCTTCCAAAAAAAATTCCTCCGAAGACCAATACAGCCAGAAAGAATATCGATACCTGAATACCAAATACAGGAATGGCAATTCCTGAAATAAAAATAAATCCAAATGCTGACCCGGCAAGGTCTGCACTATATACTGAAGGAGAATCGGTAAACCCGGTGGTTTTAAAAGTAAGTTCACGAAAGATCCGGCCTGTAATTAATGCCGGTAAAAAACCTGACAATAAAATTACTGCAACTGAGAGGAATCCGCTCTTTATACCTATCATCCGATTATAACTAAAAGCAAAGATTATATAAAATAAGATCTGGAAGATAACTTTGTTTCTTAATGAAATAGTATTCATGAAGCTTGAATTAATTCCTGAACCGACAGCAAGGCCGGTCATAAGCCCCGCAATTATAAGTCCTGTGAGCTGGTACATATTCCCAACCATAAGTTGAAGCGAGATCAGAATTATTATTTCAAAGCCTGCGAGAGATGAAGCACTGAAATACATTAGCAGGTTTTTTCTTTTTATTGTTGTCACCGGCAGTGCGAAGACAATAAACATAAGAACTATTGCAGGTATCTTCTCATTAAGGTATTTACTGAATTGATATGACTGGGAATGAAAACAGGCAACAGGGTATGCTGATCTGTTCGGTTTTATTTCCCGGTTAATAAGAGCTGTTACTTCTTCTGACTTTATAATTATTCTTTCGTCATCAAGATAGTCAGAATTGACATATACATTTTTTATTTTCTTCTTTTCATCGAGCTGGCAAAAGGACAATGATAGTGGTTTGTCAGAGGCGATGAAATAAAGTTTGTTGCCGACAACCGGTTTTACGTTTTTGAAAATGGCTGACAGTCCATTATAAACTGATGAGTATAAATTAAGAGATTCTTTATTAAAATAACTGTCTCCCGGTCCCGGCGAACACATAAAAATGCCATCGGGATTGAGTCTTTTCTTAACTTCCTGAAAGAATTCGGAGGTATAATACCGGTTTAGGAGTAATGTTGTCGGGGGCGGAACAAGTAGAATTATGGCATCGACCAGTTCATCGGAGTTCCGGATATACCTGTAGGCATCCTGATTCACAATTTCCACACTGTCCGCATACTTCTTTTCACCCGGAGTCTCATACCTGGCAAGAAATGGATCTCTTTCAATATATGTAATTTTACTGACCGGGTATTTTAATATTTCAGGAAGGTGACTTTGAAGCGATCCGGAAATCAATATCACTTTCCGGGGGGAATCACATTGAAGCATTGCATAGTGAACATCTTCTTCACGTTCTGTCGCATCGTCATTGTATGACAGGAGCCGTTGATTATAATACAGGCTTTCTTCACCTTTATACTTGCCTTTTGTTATGTTGCCATATGGAGTATCGTTCGTCAAGGTAACTCTAACTGACGGATGTAATATCTGCCTGAATGGAATGTCAGGATCCAAAAAGATAATAAGCGTACAAAGCAAAAGCACAAAAAATCTGAATATGGTACTTCCTGCTGATCTTTTTAAATAATATGCTATCAAAACATAAGTGACCGATAACAGAATAATCAGAAGGAGCAATTTATAAGTTCCTATTAACCCTGCCGTTAACAGGGATATGACAATACCGGCAACTATTCCTCCTGTTGTTTCTATAGAGAATGATTTTCCCGGCACAAATTTATTCTCAGAAACAGCTATCTGAATCAATCTTATGAAGGTAAATCCTGATACCATACAGAAAGGAAACAGAACGAGGAATGTATAGATAATCGATGCGAGCATTGAAGGGGTTTCCCCGGGACTTAGGAACAGCCTGGTAAGGAACAGCATTAAAATCACTGAAAGAACAAGGCTGAAAGCAAAAACCAGGTTTATTTTTCTGATGTCATCTAATGCTGATTTAGAACCAAGTGAGGCCCCGATTGCTGATGCAATGAGCCATGATCCCAAAAATGAACCAGTAATCAACTCATAGCCACCTGTAATATTCATTATCTCTCGCATCATCATAAATTGAATGGATGAGCTAACGAAACCAACTACAAAGAGATTCGTTTTTATTTCAGCAGATGAAATATTCAGAGGTTTTGGATCTTTAGGAATATATGAAGATTTGCCGAAATATTTTCCGTAATAGTTCAGGTGCCAGAAAAAATGAATCATACCGGTTACGGCCAGTCCTACACCAAATTCAACGTGCCAGCTGAGTATTTCCTTGATAAAAGGTATGTTCCATTTGTAATTCATCTGGAGAGCAACAAACAAGCCAGCGACAGCTGTCAGAATAAAGGCAATAGCGAGAACCAGGTTCCAGAATTTTCTGTGGACCTGCAGGGAGAAATAACCTATACGATAAAAAAAGTAACTGACTAAATATAATAGTATTGCAGTAAAACACGTACTAATAACATGATACATGGTTACTTTCGCTTATCTTCAAGAACGACGCCTTCGTAAATAGAAATCTCTGCATCTTTCCAACCATCCCATCCTAACCCGGCTTTATCTCTGGAAGTATATCCCAGAAACTCTTCAAGTGACCAGCCATTCTCCGTAGCAACCTGAGGGAGCATAGTTCCTGCTCTCAGTCCCTTTTTAATATAAATTCCATGCTTGCCAAGAACTATCTCATTGATATTGTTTATCTTTTTTAACGGCCCAATCACCGTGATCTCTATATTGGTAACTTTATATTCATCTTTTGTAAGAGGGGAGAAGCGGGGATCTTCGAAAGCCGAAGAGATCGCAGATTCACTGACCACATTATATAATGGCTCTTCCGAAAAGAATCTTCCTATGCATCCTCTCAGGGCTCCATTGATTTTTAATGTGACAAAGGCACCCATTGGCTTTTTAAGGTCATCCGGCATCGACCTTTCATCCAGAACATATTTATTATCTGTGAATCTTGATTCAATGGACTTCTTTGCTATATCAAAAAGCTTTTTCTTTTCCTCCATGGTGAAAGAAAAGCTGTTGCCAGATGTGTGAGGAAGTGAGGAAGATTGATCTTTATCAATCATTACCATCGCATTATAACCAACTACTTCCGCTTTTCCTCCACTTGGAGAATCTCCCGAATTACAGTAATCCAGACGTTTGGTTTCAAGTTTATCATTCCCCTCGGCAAGGTAGAGAAGCGTCAATCCTGACGTCCAGCCGCACATGCTTGTTGCGAGGCCAGATATGTTTTTAGAAGCGTTGTTTCTTAGAGTATTGAGAAAGATCCTTGGCTTGCCGGAGATAATGCTCATAGCTGTTAAACTATCGTTTTCAACAGCATCTTTATACGGAGGGTAATGAGAGAAGTCGCTGCTTATAATAAAAAGATTTTCCGGAGTAAACCACGGTCTGAGAGCCTCTGCGATCTTTTTTATGGTATTTTCCTTATCTGTCCCGATAATAATGGGAATAATAGGCGGAATATTTTTAAAATATGACTGAATGAATGGTATCTGAACCTCAATACTGTGTTCCTGAATATGTGCAGTTGTGGGAAAAGCAAATACCTTGTTGTCAAGGATGAGTTTGTCCGCGATTTCCCTGTTGACTGTCACTTTTCCCAGGGGAGTTATATAATCGCCTGTATTATAGACTGAAGCTCCGTCGAAATACATCACATGGCTTGATCCGATAATGAAGATGTTTTTGTATACGGCATTTTTCGGAATTGCCGAATAAGCTGAAGCAGCAATCTCCCCTGAAAAGACATATCCGGCATGGGGGCTGATTATAGCCCTTACCTGCCAGATTGTTGATGACTTCTTGCAGTTTTCGAATAGCTGGGAAAGATCTTTTGAAAGTTCATTTTTATCAGCCGGATAAAATCTCCCTGCTGCATACGGCTGTCTGTCAGTTGTAAGATTTTGGGAAAATGTTTCCATGAAGGTAAATATTGAAAGCAAAACAATGAGTACTGTTTGCATGACTATTTCAATTTATTGGCAATAAAGTTATGCCAAAAAAACGAGGAAATAATAGTTTAATGATAAAAGTTAGGCAGGGATTCTAAATAAGAACCATCGATTCTTTAATTATTTCTCCTTTATCATCAGTACCGTAAATTTTAATGCCAAGGCTTACGGTCGGGACTCCGATCATATGTATAATAGGATGAAGCTCATCCTTCAGATCTTCAGCTTCCATATTATCATAATCTTCAATATTGAAGTAAAGGTGAATCATCAGGGTATATTCGCTATCCTTTATTGAGCCAAGAGTCTGAACAATTTTAGCCAGCCATATCGCTGATGCAGTATTAAAGTATTCGAGATTAAGGCGCAGATTGGTGGTGGGTCTCGGATTTTTGATGTATTCGGTAACCCACTTCAGAACTGCTTCATAGATTATTGCTGCGTTCTCAGGGATTGACTTTCCGGACATGATAAGTTCCCCTGACGGATAATTCAAGTCAACCTGCGGGGTCTTGGCAGTCGGTTCTATAAACAAATTTTTCAACTCCACCTTTAAAGTATTATTTATGATAAAGTTATAAAAAAATCATACTCAAAAGTATAATAATTTTTAATTATCTGATTTTTCTTTATCAAAAAGATAAGGTATGTAGTCAAATAAATCACTAGTTTGACATAACGAGCCCAATTTTAGGCTATTCCCGCAGCTGCCCTTTTTGCTCATGTTTTCTTGTATATCAATATTTTAAAATGTTATCTTTGCAACCTGAAATTTGTTAAGAAACAAGATGGAGATTATTCTTAAAGAAAAAATAAAAGAAGCTGTTAAAACTATCTACAATAGCGAACTTAAAGACGACCTGATCCAGATTCAGGAAACAAGAAAAGATTTCAAAGGCGATTTTACACTGGTTGTCTTTCCTCTGCTGCGTTTCTCAAAAAACACCCCTGAAAAAACCGGAGAAATGATAGGAAAATATCTTACTGATAATTTTCCGTCAGTGGCAGGGTTTAATGTTATTAAGGGATTTCTTAACCTCGAAATTTCGGACTCATGGTGGATAGAATCATTCAGAAAGCTGTCAGCTGAAAAGAATCACCTTGAAACCTGTCAGGTAAAAGATCCTGAGACAATACTGGTTGAATATTCATCGCCAAATACTAATAAGCCATTACATCTTGGACATATAAGAAACAACCTACTCGGTTATTCTCTTTATCGTATTTTATTGGGTTGTGGCCACAGAGTTATCAAAACCAATATTGTTAATGACCGTGGGATTCATATATGCAAATCGATGCTCGCATGGCTTAAGTTTGGAAACAGTGAGACTCCTGAATCTTCTGGCATGAAAGGCGATCACCTGGTAGGAAAATATTATGTTTTATTCGAACAAAAGTACCGGATCCAGATAGATAATCTGATTAAGGAAGGGATGGATGAAGCGGAAGCAAAAAACGCCGCACCTTTGATGCAGGAGACCAGGGCTATGCTTTTGAAATGGGAGGCAGGTGATAAGGATGTGGTTGATTTGTGGAAAATGATGAACTCCTGGGTTTATACAGGATTTGATGAGACCTACAAAAAGCTTGGAGTGGATTTTGATAAAATATATTACGAGTCAGATACCTATAAAGTTGGGAAAGATATTGTTCTGAAAGCGTTAAATGATAAAATTCTTTACAGGAATGAGGATAGTTCAATTTGGGCTGATCTGACACCAGATGGATTGGACCAAAAACTTTTGCTTAGATCTGATGGCACTGCAGTTTATATGACACAAGACCTGGGTACAGCTGTGGACCGGTACAGAGAATATGAATTTGACAGGAATATATATGTCGTTGGAAATGAGCAAAACTATCATTTTCAAGTACTTAAAGTTCTTCTAAAGAGAATGGGCTATGAATGGGCTGACGGATTATCCCATTTTTCCTATGGTATGGTTGAGCTTCCTGAAGGAAGGATGAAATCGCGTGAAGGAACTATTGTGGATGCTGATGACCTAATCAGGGAGATGCAGGTTACAGCAAAGGAAGTTTCTCTGGAACTTGGAAAATTATCTGATTTTTCCGAAGAAGAGAAAGAAGACATATTCAGAATAATCGGAATGGGTGCACTGAAATATTTCATACTCAAAGTGGACCCAAAGAAAAACATGACCTTCAATCCAGCTGAGTCAATTGATTTTAATGGAAATACTGGCCCTTTTATTCAATATACATATACAAGAATAAAATCAGTCTTCCGAAAAGCTGAGCAGATGGAAATAAATACGGACCACATAAAATTTTCGGGAGCAAAAGCGGGGCCGAAAGAAATTGAACTTATAAAATTGTTACGGAAGTTTTCTGAGACAGTCACTGCTGCAGCTGCGGGGTATAGTCCTGCATTGATAGCAAACTACTGTTATGAGCTTTCACGGGAATACAACCAGTTTTATCACGATTTTTCAATTCTGGGAGAAATTGATGAAGACACAAGAAATTTACGGTTGATCCTGTCGAAAGTCACAAGCGAGGTTATATTCAGAGGGATGTGGCTGCTGGGGATTGAAATGCCGGAGAGAATGTAATTTTTTTTAAAAGAAATGTCAGGATGTTTTTAACCCCCATCCCAACCTTCCCCCAGGGGGGAAGGAGCTGGCTAATAATTGGCCGAGGGTTAAGTTGTAATCTTAGGCATCCTTTCCCCCTTGGGGGAAATAAGAAAGGGGGTCTACTAATAAACTGAAGTGATGTAGTGTTTATAAAAATATTTATTCTTAAAACATATGTTTGAAAATTTAAGCGAACGGCTGGAGAAATCCTTTAAACTCTTAAAAGGACAGGGAAGAATATCTGAAATTAATATTGCTGAAACACTTAAGGAAGTCAGAAGGGCTTTGCTGGATGCGGATGTAAACTTCAAGATTGCGAAACAATTTACTGATACTGTCAAGCAGAAAGCAATAGGGCAGGAGGTTCTGAATTCCGTTAACCCGTCTCAAATGATGGTTAAGATAGTTCATGATGAACTGGTCGAACTGATGGGAGGGGATAGGACAGATCTTAATATTAAAATCAATCCGTCAATAATACTCATTGCAGGACTTCAGGGCTCTGGTAAAACAACATTCAGCGGGAAACTCGCCAGATGGGTAAAAACAAAAAGAGGCAAAAATCCTTTGCTTGTTGCGTGTGATGTTTACAGACCGGCCGCAATTGAACAGTTAAAGATTATCGGTGGTCAGATCGAAGTGCCAGTCTATACTGAGGATGGAAATATGAACCCGGTCGTTATAGCCCGAAATGCTGTCAAAGAGGCTAAAAAGACAGGGTACGACCTGGTAATTATTGATACTGCAGGGCGTCTTGCCATCGATGAAGAAATGATGAAGGAGATATCCTCTGTTAAAGATGCAGTAAGTCCCCATGAAATACTCTTTGTTGTTGACTCTATGACAGGACAGGATGCTGTAAATACCGCAAAAGAATTTAACGAAAGGCTTGATTTTGACGGAGTTGTGTTGACTAAACTTGATGGCGACACAAGAGGAGGGGCAGCCCTCTCAATTAAATCGGTAGTAAATAAGCCCATAAAGTTTGTCAGCTCCGGCGAGAAAATGGAAGCTATCGATATTTTCTATCCTGAAAGAATGGCTGACAGGATTCTTGGCATGGGGGATATTGTTTCTCTGGTTGAAAAAGCACAGGAACAATATGATACGGAAGAGGCAAGAAAACTTCAGAAAAGAATATCAAAAGACCAATTCGATTTTAACGATTTTATAACCCAGATTCAGCAGATAAAAAAAATGGGGAATGTGAAAGACCTCATGGCAATGATACCGGGGGTTGGTAAGGCTGTCAAAGATCTGGATATAGATGACAATGCATTCAAGGGTATTGAAGCAATAATCAGGAGCATGACGCCTGAAGAGAGAACCAACCCTGTTGTTCTTAATGGCAGCCGGCGGAAAAGGATTGCTACCGGAAGCGGAACAAGCGTCCAGGAAGTGAATAAACTGCTGAAGCAGTTTGATGAGACCAAAAAGATGATGAAAATGATGACAAAAGGCGGGAATGCAGCACAACTAATGGGCAGAAAATAGCAGTTATTATGTTTAAGATCATCGATGGTAAGAAAATAGCTTCTGAAATACGAAAAGAGATTGCAGAAGAAGTTGCAGGACTCAGGTCAGCAGGGAAAAAAGTTCCGCATCTGGCTGCAATTCTGGTGGGTAACAATGGTTCAAGCGAAACCTACGTTGCAAACAAAGTAAAAGATTGTGAAGAGGTTGGCTTCAAATCAACTTTAATCAGATTTGGAAATGATGTTGTTGAGAATGTATTACTGGGAAAAATTTCAGAACTAAATAATGATCCGGATATTGATGGCTTCATTGTTCAGTTGCCATTACCGGCTCATATATCTGAAAAAAGGGTAATTGAAGCCATTGACCCTCAAAAGGATGCTGATGGTTTTCACCCTGAAAACATAGGGAGAATGGTCATTGGTCTCGAGAGTTATCTTCCTGCAACTCCATATGGAATAGTTGAACTATTTAAAAGATACGGAATAGAAACATCCGGGAAAAATTGTGTTGTTATTGGCCGGAGCAATATAGTGGGACGGCCAGTAAGTATTCTTCTTTCACAGAAAGGGATGGATGCGACGGTAACTGTTGTGCACAGCCGTACGAAAAACATAGCAGATATTGTCAGGCAGGCCGATATAATAATTGCTGCCATAGGTTCTCCCGGATTTGTAACGGAAGAAATGGTAAAAGAGGGTGCAGTTGTTATTGATGTCGGAGCTACCCGTATTACCAGTACTGAAACACGATCGGGATTCAAACTTACAGGGGATGTTGACTTTGAAAAAGTGGCTCCCAAATGCTCTTATATCACTCCAGTCCCCGGAGGAGTGGGTCCAATGACCCGAGTTTCACTCCTTCGGAATACTCTTATGGCTGCTAAAAAGAGATCAGTTCAATCCTGATCTTAAAAGTCCATTTTAACCGCAAAGAACGCAAAAAATACGCGATGAATGCAAAGCTATAATACAGCTAAGCCCTTTGCTACCTTGCGATATACCGATAGCTATGTTATACTTCATTGATGTAACAAATATATCTAATTCAATGTGGCTTTTTACCCCCTTTCATTTTCCCCCAAGGGGGAAATGTTTTGTTCCTTCCCCCCTGGGGGAAGGCTAGGATGGGGGTTTAATATGAATAAAGACTAATCAATATTTCTTAATTTTAGAAAATCTTATGGAATAATTTCTTATTTGGAAGGGAAATCGATTCCGGTGAAATATAAGTCAAATCCTCCTTTGCCACCTGGTCTGTCAGACGAAAACATAAGAAATTTATTTGTAAAATCAGGATTAAAACCAATAACAGGCCTGTATTCGTCTGAAGAAGTATTTATACGAGGACCAAGATTAACAGGAGAACTCCAGAATCCATTTTTAAGGATGGAATAATAAAGATCATAACCACCAAACCCGCCGGCACGGTTAGAAGCAAATACCATAATCTTCTTCAGAATAAAGGGACATTTATCTTCACCCTGGCTATTAAGGCTATCAACTTTTACCGGAGATTCATAATCAAGATTAAACCATGACGACAAATCCTTATTTGCCGGTTTGATGAGGTAAAAAATATCAAAGTTTCCATCTTTGTTTGACGAAAAATATGCCGTATCCTGCGAGGTATTAAGAGTGATATATGCATCATCCGATCCTGTATTCATAATCTTTATCGGCAGCGGACCGGTCACTTCGGGAATAAAGTTTGCTGCTTCTGGTTCGTTTTTCAGATAATAGAAATCCAGGTTCCCTGATGAATTAGCTGAGGATAGCAACATGTATTCATAGCCGTCCACCGTACTGAATAATCTGTATGGTCCGAAATCATTTCCGGGTGTTATTGCCTTACCAATTAGAGTGTCGAGGAAGGGATCAGTAGTCATTTTGGATCCGAACCCAAAGACTCCTGTTGTCTGATCAAATAATATTGAAATACTTGCTTGTTCAAGATCAAACTGTCCGCCTGAACTTTTCCGGTTACTTGAAAATATTATTGGCATTGTTCCGCCGATCTGATACAACGCAAGATTGTAATCGTCATAAGTGCTGTTAATGTCGGAAATATTAATTACTGTGTCAGGGAAAGTTCCTTTAGGATATTTAATCGGATTTTCAGTCTTTTTGCATTGGATAAAACATATTGAAACAGCCAGGAAAATGAACCCTGTTAAAATGAGATTAACAAATCCTGATTTTTTCATACAAGTGTTTTTTGTGGACTGTATCCTTACAAATGTATTAATATAAAATGAAAAACCGGGAGGTCGCCCGGTTCTTCGAAGGTAGAATTTAGGTTAATTCTAGGGTAAATAGGGTTTGATTTTATATAGTTTTTTCTCTTTTACAAATAATAGATGATAATTTCCCTCTACAGGTTGCGTCGGATTATTAAAAAAAGCAACAATAATTTCACTTTAATTTTAGTTACCTCTATATCAAATGGTTAAAAAAATGTTAAAATGTTAATAATTGGGGTACACTGGAAACACCCTTATTAAAAATAGTGCTAATTTTGTAACCATATTTTTGTGAGCCATGGAAGATGATAAGTTTGGATTTTCCTATGAGGAAGAGGTGAAACAGGCGGTTCAGAAGTTTGAAAGAATGAAGAAAAATAATGAAAATTATTTTTTTGATGTGATTGAATTTGAGACAATTATAGATTATTATATTGAAAGTAATAACTCCATAAAAGCCTTTGAAGCAGCCACTTTAGCCAGTGAGCAGCATCCCAATTCTGTTTCTATTCAGTTAAGAAAGGCCAGGGTTCTGCTTGATAAAGGAAGAGCAGTAGAAGCCTTAAGATTACTCAAGAAGCTCGAGAGCATTGAACCCGGAAATCATGAAATATATATTGCCAAGGGCACAGCTTATGGGATGCTGGGTGATATTCAGGGTGCAAAAAAAATGTTTGATTATTCGCTTACTCTCGATACCGAGGATATAGAAAATATTCTGTTTGCAATAACTTCCGTATTACAAAACCTTAATTATTATGAGCATCTGATACCTTATATGGATAAGCTCATAGATCTTGAACCTGAATTCAAGGCTCACCTGTATGATATGGCTTATGCTTATGAGAAGATCGAGGATTATGAGAACAGCATTAAGTACTATCTCATGTACCTCGAGGAAGAACCTTTCTCTGACAGCGCATGGTACAATCTGGGAATAATATACAACAAGCTTGAATCATATGAAAAAGCTATGGAAGCCTATGATTATGCTCTGGCAATAAATTCTCAGAATACTTTCGCCATCTTCAATAAAGGTAACATACTCAGCAATCTTGAAAGGTATTCCGATGCTGTTCCGATATACCATGAATATCTCGAGAATGAGCCTGATAGCTTTGAGGCAATGACTTATCTGGCTGAATGCTATGAAAAAATAGGAGAAGTAACTATGGCTCGGAAGTACTACCAGGAAGCTATTGAACTTGCTCCTGAGTTTGCAGATCCGTGGTTCGGACTTGGCGTAATAGCTCTTAATACCGGAAATACTGATGACAGCCTCATATTTTTCAGAAAAGCCGTCCGTCTTGATGATGAAAATCCCGAGATCTGGTACTTACTTGGTAAAGCACATTATTCCAAAGGAGAGAAGAAAGCAGCTCTTAGGTGTTTCAGAGAGGCTCTTAAACTCGATTCTTATTATGATGAAGTATGGGCTGATCTAGGAACTATTATTCTTAAAGACGGATTATTCTTAAAAGCACTTCCATACCTGGAACATGCTTATAAAGTAACGGGAGATGTCCCAGGCATCAATTATCTGCTGGCTTCATTCAATCTGCATGCAGGAAATGCAGAAAAAGGCTATCGTCACCTGTCAATAGCCGTAAATCTTGATAAAGAACTGTTCCACGAGTTTGAAGATATCTTTCCATCAAAAATACTTACCCGAAAGGTTAAAAAGCTTCTTGATAATAACAACCTGATTTGATATTAATGAAAAATTAAAGACGACATGAATAAAGTGCTTCCTTATTTGCCCGACAGACCGGTAAAGCCAAGAAATTCAGGTATCACAATGGTAATGGATAAAGGCTTAAGTATCAGGGAAGCAGAAGATTTCATGTCAGTTGGAAGCGAGTACACCGATTATGTTAAGCTTGGTTTTGGTACATCGCTTATAACCCCCGGATTTGAAAGTAAAATTGCAATTTATAAGAAAGCCGGTGTTATTCCCTACTTCGGAGGAACCCTTTTTGAAGCTTTTGTAATCAGAAATATGTTTAAAGAGTTCATTGATTTTGTTGAAAAAAACGGAATCGACCTGGTTGAAGTCTCTGACGGATCTTACGACATTGAACATACTCGTAAGCTTGATTATATAGCAAGGCTTGCTGAAAAAGTAACGGTTATTTCAGAAGTTGGTTCAAAGAAAAAAGATGTTGTTTATACACCTGATGAATGGGTTGCAATGATGAAATCCGAATTAATTGCCGGATCAATTAAGGTAATAGCTGAAGCACGGGAATCAGGCACAACAGGAATTTACAATGAGGATGGCTCCATCAATAATAAGATTATCCGGGGTATTGCAGAACATGTAAAACTTGAAAATGTCATCTGGGAAGCTCCTCTTAAGTCGCAGCAGGCCTGGTTTATAAAACATTTTGGCGCTAACGTAAATCTTGGAAATATAGCACCTGCTGAAATAATACCACTGGAATCATTGCGGCTCGGACTGCGCGGAGATACATTTTTCCAGTTTCTTCCCGACAAGATGAAACAGTAAGTAAATCTTATTAGGTTATTCTGCACTAACAAATAATTACCTGAAAATGAGAAAATTTGGTCTCATTGGATATCCTCTCGGTCATTCCTTTTCAAAAAAATACTTTACTGAAAAATTTCTTAGAGAACATATCAGTGATTGTTCCTACGAGAACTATCAGTTAGAAAACCTTGATACTTTCAGTGAATTAGTTTCTTCCGAAAAAGAGCTGTTCGGATTGAATATTACTATACCATACAAGTCAGAAATTATCAGATTCCTGGATGAAATAGACGCAGAAGCTGAAGAAATAGGTGCAGTGAATGTCATTAATATTAAAAGATATCCAAATAAGATAAAACTATACGGATACAACAGCGACGTAACAGGTATAAGGGATACCTTACTGCCTTTTATAGGAAGTAGTGTCACAAATGCTCTTGTTCTGGGTACAGGCGGAAGTTCCAGGGCGGTCTGCTATGTGTTGAATAAATTAGGATTGAAAGTGGACCTTGTATCTCGCGACAGAAAACCCGGCACATTAGTATATTCAGAAATCGATAAAGTTGTTCTTGAACGTACCCAGATTATTATTAATACAACTCCTCTGGGTATGTTTCCAAACATCTCGGGTATGCCGGATATCAGTTACCACAACCTTAACAAAAATCATATTTTATTTGACCTGGTTTATAATCCTGAAATTACTTCTTTTCTGAAGCGGGGAGCAGAACAGGGATGCACCGTTTTAAGCGGGTTAAAAATGCTTCATTCGCAGGCTGAGAAGTCATGGGAAATCTGGAATAGTGAAAATATATAATCTGAATACTGAATAGAGAACAGTTGTGATCTATCACGAAACATCTACAGATGTTGCTGTAAAACTTCCAGTATCTGATATATTTTTATCGGTTTTGAAAGATAGCCGTCACAACCTGCTTTATCAGCCTCAAGCTTATCAGAAATCATTGCATATGCTGTCTGTGCAATTATTGGCAGTTCAGGTCTGTTCTTTTTAATTCTTTTTGTTGCCTCATACCCGTTTAATAAGGGCATCTTAATATCCATGAATACGAGATCAATAGAAGGATCAGATTCACAAATACTTACAGCTTCAATCCCGTTTTTTGCCCACAGGACACGGATATTCATCCTGTTTAGAAGAATTTTAAGGAAGTCGAAGTTAGATTGTTCATCTTCGGCAATTAATATTGTCTTGCCATCATATTTTTTTTCCATTGTCAATGTTTTCTCTTCTGGTTTAATAATTTTTGCATCTTTATCAGTCAGAACCGGTATAGTAAAATAGAATACTGAGCCTGAAGTGGGTTCTGATTCCACCCAAATTCTGCCGCCAAGTATTTCAATAGTCTTCTTGGCTATAGATAACCCGATTCCCATTCCCCCAAATTTCCGGGTATGCGTATCATCAATTTGCCTGAAAATATTGAAAATTGTTTCATGATATTTTTTATCGATGCCAATACCGGTATCCTTTACATAAAATCTGTAGCAATTTTTTCCATCTGAAACCACCTCGGTAAAACCATATTCAATATATCCTTTATCTGTGAATTTTAATGCATTTCGCAACAAATTCATCAAAACCTGTTTTAATTTTCTGCTGTCAGTTATTATGAACTCAGGTGAATCAGTACCATCCAGATTAAGTTTTAACTCGACTCCCGTTTTATTTTCATTCACCCTCTCCCCATAAATAATATCTTTAACTTCTGCCAGGAGGGATCTTATATCAGTTATCTCATAATTGATTCTGATTTGTCCTGTTTCAATCATTGTTGTATTAAAAATATCCTCAACAAGGCTAAGTAAATGTTGTCCGCTTTTTAATACTATCTGAGAATATTGTGTCGTATTCTGATCCGGACCTGATTCAACCATCATACCTGAGAAACCGATAATGGCATTAAGAGGGGTCCTGAGCTCATGCGACATATTCGCAAGAAAAGCCGATTTAAGTCTGTCACTCTCTTCTGCTTTTTCTTTTGCATTAATCAGTTCCCTCTGTACCTTCTTCCTTTCTGTAATATCTACAGCAATTCCAATCAAGGCAATTGAGTCTCCATTTTCATCTTTAATCAGAGAGGTTGAGAGCTCTATTGGAAATTCGGATCCGTTTTTTCTGACATTGACGAGTTCTCCGGTCCATCCGCCCCGGATTGTATCAGAAAGTATCCTTTCAATAGGATCGGCGCTATTAAGGGGTGATCGGATGATGCTGATATCTCTGCCGATAATTTCTTCCTCAGTATAGCCATAGGTTTTACAGAATGCATTATTTACAAATATTAATTGATTCTGATAATCTGTAATAGTTACACATTCGCCAATGCTTTCCAATGCTCTTGAAAGTGTCAGCATCCTTTCCTCCGCCAGTTTCTTTTCAGTGATATCATTCGACACAGTCAGTATTCCGGGAGTCCCATCAGGCAGATTTATAAGTGTTTCATATAATGCTGCTATACATTTTGTTCCGTCTTTTCTTATGTTAGTGACTTCATGAATAATCGTTTTGCCGGAGAGAATTTTTGTAATATTATTTTTAATCTTTTCATCACTTTCCGGCGAAGTGAACATTCTGATATTCTTCCCGATAATTTCGTTTTTCTTATACTGCAATGTTTCACAGAATGCAGTATTTACCTCAATTATGGAACCCTTCTCATTAATTAAGATTATTCCTGCAGGTGAGAGCTCAAACATAACCCTGAATCTTTTTTCGCTCTCGATGAGTGTCTTTTCAATTGCCTTTCGCCTTTTCTCTTCCTTCAGGATATTGCTTGCCTTGAAAGAGAGGTAAAAGTAGGTACTCATTACCAGTATAATAAGTGCAATAAGAATATATAGCCGGTTTCGAAATGAGGTTAATTTCGCATAGACCTCTTTTTCGGGAGTAAATATCAGGATAGTCCAGAATGTATTGCCAAGAGAGACCCTGTAGAAAGCCGATAACGTTTTTGAATATTCACTTTCACCTTTTCTGGTCGAATCAGGATAACAAACTCCCGTACCCATAGCAACCTTAGTAGTTTTCTCTATGAGTTCCATTACTGATGGAGAATTTTTATATACTTCTTTTACAGATTTGTCGCTAAGATCTTCAGAAGGATTGAACAACTCAATTCCGCCTTCACTCATCATCCATCCGTAACCAGTTTCTCTAATTCTGATATTTTCTACAAATCGTTTTCCGAGTTTATGAACCGGTATTAATATAGCGAGACTGCCTTTATACACATTATTGACTATTATCGGCACGTGGTATGCAACTGTTCTGAATCCCTGAACTGAAGTAAATACATCACTCACAGTTGGTTTCTGTGTTTCAATAATATTCTTAATATGCGGCTGGATGGATATATTCTGACCAATAGCTCCATTATTAAGCGGAAAGGTATATTTCAGTATGCCTTTGGAGTCTACAAGTGTAATGCCTTCAATCTGATCAGAATGGCATTTGTAAAAGTCTGCAAGGAGATCTTTTCCCTGATCTGTAAGTTCCGAAACATACGATAGTCCGGATAAGAAAAGAAGCTCACGCTGATAATAGATAAAAAAACTTTCAAGACCTCTGGATGCCTGTTTTGCCAGGATAAACTGCTCATTGTTGAATTCATTTAAAGTTCTATCCTTTACATCTTTATATGATGTGTAAAACAGATATGATAACGCTGCAATAACAAACGGTACAATAAGAAACCTTTTGGATAGTTTCATGAAACAGAGCGGATGCAAATAAAATCTATACTATGATTTTTAACACAGGCAAATATTAAGAAAAAATCCGAAGATTACTAGAATTATTCCTGAGATTTCTTTGCACTTTTTCTTCTCATCCAGTAACGCGGATCACATTCAATACACTCCTGTTTCCAGTAACCTGGAGTTACAAAGGTTCCTTCTTTTGTCTTTAACTGGCGTTCATATATAGCAAAAACTGGATTGAACATAAGATCAGTCACACCAATGGTATACTTTACCTCCTTGTCGGCTATATCTGACACTTCTTTCAGCTCTTTTGGCTCAAGATTATTGAAACTCAGAAGATCGCTTAGAAAGGCAACCCGTTCCAGCGTGGCACCTGTTTCAACGATTGTGCAGCGAACTCCGTCTATCTCACCGATTATATGCTTTGCATTATTTATGGCCATATACTTAGATTTTGTATTATTCCTTATCTTTTACAACCCAACCCCCTAAAGGTGGGCTCATTCTCCAAACACTATTCTAATTTCACTTAATGTCTCAGAACTCTTCCCCTTTTAGGGGGATCCCGCGCAGCGGG
>PMIL01000307.1 GCA_003157075.1 Bacteroidales bacterium
AAGGGATATGTTCTGATTGGACCTGGCAGATGGGGATCTACCGATCCATGGCTTGGAATACCCGTAAAATGGCCACAGATTTCTGCTGCAAGAATCATAATTGAATCCGGTTTAAAGAATTACAGGATTGATCCCAGTCAGGGAACTCATTTTTTTCAGAACCTTACTTCATTCAGGGTTGGTTATTTTACCATTAACCCCTATATAAATGAAGGTTATTATGACGTTGATTTCTTAAATAAGCTGAATGTAATATATGAAGATAGCTTTNNAGAGACAATTTGTATATGCAGAGACAGGTCTTGGACGTGTCTCTACAAAATATATTATAAAAAAGATGCATGCTCTGTTTAAGAAAAATTTCTAAAAATTTCATTATGGAAACAGCCAAAACAAAATACCTGGGAGATCTGAGGACTGAGATAGTCCATCTCAGGTCAGGAAGTGTTATAACAACCGATGCTCCGGTTGACAATAAAGGAAAAGGTGAAAATTTCTCTCCCACCGACATGGTAGCTTCAGCGCTGGGAAGTTGTGCCTTTACTATCATGGGAATTTCAGCCAGGGAGCATAACTTTTCAATCGATGGAAGCACATGCCGTATAACAAAGATCATGACAGACAATCCAAGGAAGATTGGTGAAATCAGGATTGAATTTGAGTTTCCTCCTAATAATTATACTGACAAGCAGAAAAAAATCCTTGAAAACTGTGCTAAAACATGTCCTGTTGCATTGACTTTGAACGAATCTGTATTTCAGAATGTAAGCCTGTTGTTCAAATAAAGTCAGAACAGCCTACTTGCGATTTGACCATAAAAGCTTGCCGAAATCCTTGCCATCGTGGATTACTATGCCACGAATGTCGCGCTCTCAGTCACCATTTCTTTATTTACTTTCTTAATCAATCCTGACAGGACGTTGCCCGGACCAACTTCAATGAATGAAGTGGCGCCTCCTGATATCATATTGATAACGCTTTGTGTCCATCTGACCGGAGAGGTAAGTTGAGATACCAGGTTTAACTTTATTATGTCGGGATCTANNGTATTTTTAATGGCTTCTTCAAGTTCGAGACGGGCAGGTTCCATTAGCGGGGAATGGAAAGCGCCACCTACAGAGAGTTTAATGGCTCTTTTTGCACCTTTTTCTTTGAGAAGCTCTATTGCTTTATCAATGCCCTCATTTGAACCTGATATAACTATCTGTCCCGGACTATTATAATTAGCCGGAACAACAACCTCTTTGATGGAAGCGCAAACCTCCTCAACTATTTTATCATCGAGACCGAGGATTGCAGCCATTGATGAAGGAGTTTTTTCACAGGCTTTCTGCATTGCTTTTGCTCTTTTTGAAACGAGAATAAGTCCGTCTTCAAAGGTGAGGGTTTTATTGGCGACAAGTGCTGAAAACTCCCCGAGAGAATGACCGGCAACCATACCGGGTTTGAACGAATTGCCAATAACAGCAGCTAGTATTGTTGAATGTAGAAAAATAGCGGGCTGGGTAACCTTTGTCTGTTTCAGGTCATCATCACTACCGTAAAACATTATATCAGTTATTTTGAAGCCCAGAAGCGAATTAGCTCGTGAGAACATCTCATTTGCTGCTTTTGATCCGTCAAACAGATCTTTTCCCATCCCAATGAATTGTGCTCCCTGTCCAGGGAATACGTATGCTTTCATATTCACCTCATTTTAGATTTACCTATTGTTTTATCTGGTGTGCAAAAATAGAAAAATATTTGTTTGGCTATATAATAGAGCCGAATCAAAAATAAATATAGTTACCCTCTTTCCTGTCCCGACAGGCGGGATGATTCGTTCTTCTCCTTCCCCCGTGGGGGAAGGTTGGGATGGGGGAAATTTATTTAGAAATCATAGAATTAACTAATACATTTAAATTAAATCCAAGGATTTAATGAAGCTTTGTGCCAATCAGGTGAATGAATTCCTCTCGGGTATTCAGTTTGTCGAGAAAGATTCCGGTAAATGCCGAAGTAGTTGTTACGGAGTTTTGTTTCTGTATTCCTCTGATCTGCATGCACATGTGCTGTGCCTCGATGACAACAGCTACACCTAAGGGACTCAGGCATTCCTGGAGGCAGTCTCTTATCTGAACCGTCAGCCTTTCCTGAACCTGCAGCCGTCTGCTGAAAGCCTCTACCACTCTGGCAATTTTACTAAGACCAGTTATATATCCATTAGGTATATAGGCAACATGAGCACGACCATAAAAAGGCAGCATATGATGTTCACACAATGAATAGAGATCTATATCTTTAACAATAACCATCTGTTTATAATCCTCTTTGAATTTTGCTGAATTTATTATCTCACAGGCATTCTGATTATATCCTCTTGTCATGTAATGAAGTGATTTTGCGACTCTTACTGGTGTGCGCAAGAGGCCTTCCCTTTCAGGATCTTCACCTAACAATTCAAGGATTCTGTGATACATAGTGGCCATTTCCTGAATAGTTTCGGCATTCCATGTTTCAATTTTATTATATCCCTCAGAAACATGACCTGCTCCATCGTTAATTTTTTCAATTTTATTAGCCATAATATTCTATTGAATTATTTTCAGTTTCCTCAATTTTAATACAATGCAGACTGGCTCCTGTTTTCTCAACAAAAGGGACCAATTCATTCCAGATTGCCATAGCCAGGCTTTCGGTTGTCGCTATTTTCCCTTTCATGAAATCAACCTCAAGATTAATATTCTTATGGTCAATTTTATTTATAATATTGTCAAGTATTATCTGCTTCAGGATATTAATATTCATAACAAATCCGTATTCCTCGGAAGGCTCTCCTTTAACAGTTACCCAAAGAGTATAGTTATGTCCATGCCAGTTTGGATTTGAGCATTTCCCGAATATTCTGTGATTATCTTCATCGGACCACTCCTCCCTGAACATTCTGTGGGCTGCGCAGAATCTTTCTCGACGTGTCAGGTATATCATTCTCAGCAAAATTAATGATACAATATTAACCAATAATTTTGATCTTTAAAATTGATAAAAATGATATTTTGAATTTGAAGAATAATCAGTATCGACCGGCCTTATATATTGTATACTAAGTTTAAGGAACTTATGGTTTTTCACAATATTAAAAACATGTATATTTTAAAGTGAGACTATAATGTTAAGCAATTCCTGTTTGCTTATTCCAAGTTTATAACCAAGCAATTCAATCATTTCTTTTTCTTTGCCTTCACTGTAACTCAAATCTTTTTCCGTCAGAATGTCAAATTTCTGTTTGAGTTTCTCCTTTTTATAGTTCCAGTATCCGATTACAGTAGTTTTCATGACTTTGGTTTTTAATTACCTGATCTTTATAAAAAATTTCACTTCTCTTTTATATGTGCCTTTTATTATTAAAGACTACTTCAATCTTTTATTGTTGCATATTCAAAGCACATGCCAGAAATATTATTTATGGAAATATAAAAGAAATAGTTCTTGTTAAATGTCAAAATACCATTGCTTTACACAGATGTTTATTTTTGATGTCTTCAATTCGCGAAGATTTTCCTTGAACAGATCTTTAAAAATCAGAGTATAAATTCATACAGGTGTGCGGAAATATAGACGGATTACATAAAAGGAAATACTTATATTTACTTCTCTTTCATCAGATATCATATAATAAAAACGATGCCTTTCAAAATACTATATGTTACAGCTACAAGACCCGAAGCCGAGACATTAATTAATATACCCGGTATTCAGTCTGTGGATGAAGGTTATCATTTTGGTGAAATTGAAATTAGCGTTTTGATTACAGGTATCGGATCAGTATCCACGGCTTGGGCTTTAAAACAATGGATTTCTTTGAGGGGAAAACCCGACCTTGCAATAAACGGAGGGATAGCAGGCAGTTATAAAGATGAGATTCTTCCTGGTGATGTTGTAATGCCATTCTCAGATTGTTTTGCAGATTCCGGAATCGAAGATGGTGATAATTTCCTCACTCTTTCTGAAGCCGGATTTACCAATGCAAATGAGTTTCCTTACAAAGATGGCATTATTTATACGGACCAGCAATATTCAAAAAGATTGAATGGTGTATTAAAATCAGTCGGGGCAATAACCGTAAATACTGCTACAGGTTCAGAAATTACCCGAAGAAAGTTGTTGGAAAAATTTAATCCTGATATTGAGACGATGGAAGGCGCAACTTTTTTCTATATTTGTTCATTGGAAAATATTCCTTTTCTGGCCCTGAGGGCAATATCTAATAANNTTTTCGCCTTGTCCCAATGATACATTTATCTTTGATGCAATGGTACATGGCAGAGTTGATACAGAAGGGCTGGAGTTTGATTATTTTTTAACTGATGTTGAAGAGCTGAACAGAAAGGCTCTGTCTTCTGAAGTTGATATTACAAAGATCAGTTATCATGCCTATGCATATGTTGCAGATAACTATCTTATTCTTGATGCAGGTAGTGCTCTTGGTCACAGAAACGGGCCGCTGCTTATAAGCAAGCGCAGGATTGGGATCAAGGAGCTGTCTAAATTAAAAATTGCCATCCCGGGAAAGTACACTACAGCTAATCTTCTTTTTAGTATTGCATGGCCTGATGTAGTCAACAAGACTGAGTATCTCTTTTCAAAAATCGAAGATGCCCTCTTGCATAATGAGGTCGATGCGGGCCTGATAATTCATGAAACAAGATTTACTTATTATAAAAGAGGTCTTCATAAATTAGCTGATATGGGGGAATTCTGGGAGACACTTACGGGGTTGCCGATTCCTCTGGGCGCAATTGTAATAAAAAGGACTATTCCTGAAGAAGTCGCTCTGAAAGTTAATCGTGTTGTCCGAAGAAGCCTGGAATATGCTTACAAAGATTCATTTGCTTCATACGATTTTGTGGCAGGTAATGCAAAAGAAATGGACAGCACTGTTATGAATAATCACATCAAGCTGTTTGTAAATGAATTTACCATCAACCTTGGCAGCAAGGGTAGGGAAGCAATAGTCGAGTTGTTCAGAATTGCCGGAGAAAAAGGTGTTATACCCGCATTGCCGGAAAGGATTTTTCTAACCTCTCTCTAATCTGTTTGATTTAAAAGTGCTAAATTTGAACATAGATACCTGTTCATTGTTTTAGTCTTGTATAGTATTAATCCAAAATCATTAAATCATGGCATTTGAACTACCAAAACTTCCGTACAAGCTAGACGCACTTGTTCCTTATATAAGTGAGGAGACGCTTGAGTATCACTATGGGAAACATCATCAGACCTATGTAACTAACCTGAACGGGCTTGTCCCCGGGACTGAATTTGAAAAAGCTGATCTTGAGACTATTATCAGGAAAGCCGAAGGTGGGATCTTTAATAACGCAGCACAGGTCTGGAATCATAC
>PMIL01000276.1 GCA_003157075.1 Bacteroidales bacterium
GCATAACAATTTCTGACCTCATTTCAGGAGCCTATAACTATACGGTAACCACATCAGATGACTGTTCATCACCTCCTTCAGCAAATGTTGTAATTGTTTCACAACCAGCTACTCCCGGTGCTCCGGTTATTGGTACTATTGTGCAACCAACAAATGAAGTACCAACCGGTAGTGTGACACTTTCCGGATTACCTTCAACAGGTACATGGGTTATCACACGTCATCCTGATGAAGTGACAACGCAAGGATCGGGAACCAGTAAAATAATTACTGATTTGAATACCGGAATATTTACTTTTACAGTTGCCACCTCTTCAGGTTGTATCTCATTAGAATCACCTGGCGTAGTAATCACAAAACAAGGTGCTCCATTACTAGTAGTTACAAATCCTTCGGCAGTTTGTTTCCCCTCAACCGTTGACCTGACGAATTCCGCAGTAACAGCAGGTTCATCTCCGAATCTGACAATAACATACTGGACAAATGCATTAGCGACCACATCATATAATACGCCCGCTTCAGCTACTGCGGGTACGTATTATATCAAAGGATCGGATGCTGCAGGAAATTACAGCATTGCGCCGGTTATTGTGACCATCAATCATCCTGCGGTACCCGATGGAGGGTCCGATCAAACTCTTGAGTATAAGTTTAGTACAACACTCGATGCAAAACTAAATAGTAATGAAACCGGTATATGGTCGCTGGCTCTGGGCCAGGGCGTATTTATTGATATGACCAATCCGAAAACTACAATTAATAGTCTCTCAATGGGCGATAATATCCTGTTATGGAGTGTAACAGACGGCGTCTGTCCTGCAGTTTCCGACACAGTTGTTATAAGGGTTACTGAAGCTATTATTCCAACCCTGATAACACCGAATATGGATGGCAAGAATGATTATTTCGTACTTAGAGAATTAGAGAATATGGGCAAAACAGAATTGACCATTTTTGACCGGAGAGGATATCGTGTTTATATTAACCCTGATTATGATAACAAATGGAATGGTGTGGACTTCAATAATAAAGCTCTGCCGGAAGATACGTATTATTATATTCTTAGACCTAAAAATGGTAAATCAATAGCAGGGTTTATCGTAATTCGAAGATAGCATTCTGAATCTCCTTATAATTCATCTTTCCTGAATTGTATATCACGGGCAAGCATCTTTAATGTCATATGATTTAGGTTATCTTTAAATCAAAAATGCCAATTTTAAAAAACACAGCCGGAATCAATATGCGATCACTGATCTTAAGCTTAATTATTCCTGTAGCTTTTAATTGCTTATCATCATGTGATAGTGGGACAGTTTCAATAGGTGGCATTGTTTCGTCCGGGAAGATAGATTCCGGCAAGGAAAGAGTAGCTTCTGATGAAAACCCTCTGGCTTTTGAAATGCTGTGCTTACCCAGGAATCCCAGTCCCGGAGAGCCATTTCGTATTTTAACTGTTGGCGGGTCAAATCTCCGGAAAGCGAAAGTCGTTGTCACCGGTCCGTCGGGAACCACCGAATCGGTAAAAAGTAATTTCGGAGAGGAATTGCCATTTTGGAAAATTGATGATTTTAAGGGATGTCCGGCAGGTAAATATAAGGCTGCTTTTTTTGTCAATCAAAAGGAGATCAGTAATCTTGAGTTTATTATTTCTCCAAGGGGGGAGGCTTCATCTGTAAATGCTGTTTGGGAGACTATGAATGGATGGGACAGCAGCAAGGAGAAAATTTATTCCGCCTGGATAAATGCTTTGTTTCACGGCTGCAGTGAGAACTCTTCATGGTCAGCTCTTCACGTTGTGATTCAGAATCAGGCTCAGAATTTCCTATACAACTATCTCTCCTTAGGAGAAGATGACCCTAATGGAAAAAACAGGTTGATAATGCAGCCGGATTGTGCCGATAATCCATTTTTCCTTCGGGCATATTTTTCCTGGAAACTGGGATTGCCATTTGGTTACCATATCTGCGACAGAGGCTACCTTGGACGTAATCCCCGGACAGGCCAATGGATTACAAATGAAACTTCCAGCGCTAAAACAAACCCTGTTCTGGCATTTAATGCTTTTCTCAGGAGGGTCATGAATGAGGTGCATTCCGGTACCGCCAGGACTGCGTTGAACGATGAAAATTCAGATTATTACCCGGTTGGACTTGACATTGAATCTTTGCATCCGGGTATTGTTTTTGCTGATCCCTATGGTCATACCTTGATAATTGTCGGCCATGTGCCGCAAACCAAAGATAATACGGGATTACTTCTTTCTGTTGATGCCCAGCCAGACGGGACAGTTGGAATAAAAAGATTCTGGAAGGGGAATTTTCTTTTTAACACCTCCGAAGTGATTGGAGAACCGGGATTCAAAGCATTTCGTCCCATTTCAATGAATAAAGGTGTCATGTCACTCATGAAAAATGAAGTCCTTACTGCATCAGCCGGGTTCACTCCGTATTCTCTGCAACAGAGGAAGATGGAATCTGATGTTTTCTATCATACGATGGATAGAATAATCAATCCGGAACCACTGGACCCTGAGGCTGCTATGCTCGATCTGATACAAGCGCTTTATGAACAGCTGTTGGTGCGTGTTACTTCAGTTGCCAATGGTGAAGCTTATCTTAAATCACATCCGGGGACTGTGATTCCCATGCCCTCGAATGCTTCTGCAATCTTTGAAGCCGGTGGTCAGTGGGAGAACTTTTCGACTCCAAACCGGGATTTAAGACTTTTGATTGCAATAGATGCCGTGCTTGATTTTCCCGACCTGGTTACCCGTTCACCCGAAGATTTTAGTATTTCAGGAAAAAGCTCTCCCGGGCAAGTTAAGAAAAAGCTTCAGTCTATTCTCGATCAGAAGGTTGCTGAACTTAACATCAGCTATACACGAACAAATGGAGCAATACAAAAATTGTCTCTACGGGAAATCCTTGAAAGAAAAGATGCCTTTGAGATGAGTTATAATCCCAATGATGGAATTGAAATTCGATGGGGAGCATCCGAAAACAGCGATGAGATGGCTTCATGTCGTCGTCATACACCCTCATACCAGTTAGAAAGGATGATTTCTGTTCGAACCTGGTTCCATAAACGCCAGCATCCCCCGACTTAAAACTTATGTTTCAATATTGATTATTTATGATATTGTGAAAAAATTAAAGGAAAATAATAAATCCGGATTGAAAGCTGGCAGCAGCCGTCGGGAATTCATAAGGAAAGCTGCCACCGCAACAGTCGTAATTGCAGGGAATAATCTTATCGCTTTCACTGCTTCCGGCACTGAGAGAAAGACGAATATTGATATTAATGTTCCATGGTATCTGCGCGTGAAAAGGTGGGGGCAGACTAATATCACTGAAAGGGACCCCGGTCAGTATGATATTGAATGGTGGCGAAAACACTGGAAAAACACACAAATTCAGGGAGTAATTGTCAATGCAGGCGGAATTGTTGCTTATTATCCAAGCCGTATTCCTTTGCACAGGCAGTCAAAATTTCTTGATGGACATGACCTCTTCGGGGATCTCTGCCATTCGGCACATGAGGATAAATTGGCCGTTTTTGCCAGGATGGATTCAAACAGGGCGGACGAGGAGTTCTTCAAAGCTCATCCTGACTGGTTTGCGATTGATTCTTCAGGAAACCCTTACAGGGCAGGTGATCTCTTTATCACCTGCATAAATGGACCATATTATAACGAACATATTCCGGCAATACTGAGAGAAATAGCTCAAAAGTATCATCCTGAAGGATTCACCGACAATAGCTGGAGCGGACTTGGCCGTGACAGTATCTGTTACTGTGGGAATTGTAAAAAAGATTTTTTCAGCAAGACAGGAATGCAATTGCCGGAAACAAAGAACTGGAATGATAAGTCATACCGCCAATGGATTGGGTGGAGCTATAACAGAAGACTGGAGATATGGGATATGAATAACCGGGTCACGAGATCAGCAGGCGGTCCCGATTGTATCTGGTCGGGAATGAACAGCGGTTCTGTAAGCGATCAATCCGCTAGTTTCAGGGATTATAAAGAATTATGCAGCCGCGCTGATATTTTGATGATAGATTCTCAGTCACGTACAGACAACAGCGGATTTCAGCAAAACTCATATACCGGCAAACTTATTCACGGCCTGCTGGGTTGGGACAAGTTATTACCCGAGAGCATGGCAATGTATCAGGCGGGAAGGCCAACCTTCAGACTCGCTGCAAAACCGGTAGCAGAGGCTCAGATGTGGATGATTGAAGGGATGGCGGGAGGGATACAACCCTGGTGGCACTATGTCGCTGCATATCACGAAGACAGGCGTATTTATAAAACTGCAGGATCAATTTTCATCTGGCATAAAGCTCATGAGGAATTCCTTGTTAACAGGATGCCGATGGCGACCGTTGGAATTGTCTGGTCGCAGCATAACATGGATTTTTATGGTAGGGATGATGCCGAGATTTTGGTAGATCTTCCGATGCGTGGCATGATTCAGGCATTAATCCGTGCTAGGATACCTTACTTACCGGTCCATGCCGATCATATACGGCGCGACGGGAAACAATTTGCTGTCCTGGTTTTACCCAACCTGGGAATTCTTAATTTCAGGCAGCTGGATGATATCAGGGAGTTTGCAAGTGCCGGCGGAGGCATAGTTGCTACCGGAGATACTTCATTATATGACGAATGGGGTGACCGGCTTTCGGATTATAAGCTATGTGATTTGTTTGGTGCGCATATTATTGAGGAAAAAGAACCAGATCAGAGAATCCTTTCAGTCAAAAGGGCTTCTGAGACACTGCATACCTATCTTCGGCTAAAACCTGAATTGCGGGGAAGTATTGATGGTCCTCTTACTGGAAAAGAACCTTCCGTATCCGGAACGCGGCATGAAGTTCTGAAAGGATTTGAGGAGACTGATATTTTATCTTACGGGGGTAGTCTTATGCCGCTGAAAACTGATCCTGGAACAGAAACAGTGATGACATTTATTCCGGAGTTTCCGGTGTATCCTCCTGAGACTTCCTGGATGAGAGTACCGAAAACAGATATTCCGGGACTTATTCTCAACACTTTGCCGGGAGGAAGCAGAGTCGCATTTATGCCAGGTGATATTGATCGCCAATTCGGGAGATACAACCTGCCTGACCACGGGAACCTGCTGGCCAACCTTGTACGATGGGCATCAAAAGACAATATCCCTCTTGCTGCAGAATGTCATGGTCTGATAGATTGCAATATCTATACGCAATCTGATAAGCTCATTATGCATATAGTTAACCTTACAAGTGCTGGAACATGGCGTCAGCCTGTTGATGAATATATTCCAATTGGCCCTGTAAAGCTGAGGGTAAAAGTGCCAGATGGGATTTCAGGAAATGATCTTAAGCTGCTTGTTGCAGGAACAAACGGAACAGTTAAAAGAGAAAATGGATGGTGCAGCTTCATTATCAATACTATAAGTAATCATGAAGTTGCGGTGATCAGTTGATTTATGCCCTGGAATTTTTCCCGGTTCATCGATTATAATACAAAAGTTGCAGACATAATTCCCGGACAGGTATATCGGTTTATTAAATCGGCTGGTAAGTAAATAGATTTGTAATCGGATCTATAAATTATTTTAAATAAACCGATATGTTTAAGAGTTTTATAAAAATTGCGTTACGCTTGTTCCAGCGTAATAGATCATACACTATTCTCAACTTTCTGTGTCTGACATTTGGCCTGACCTGTGCAATTTTTGCATCATTATATATCATGGATATATTTAGTTTTGACAGGTTTCATAAAAACTACAACCGATTATATGAAGTCGAATCCATGGTCACTTATTTTAACGGGGACAGTTTCGCAAAAGAGCCTCTGTCTGCTTCACTGGATGGGGTATTGATAAAAAATGTCCCTGAGATAGAATATCTTACCAGGATTGCAAACCGTAGCTTTACACTGTTAAACGGGGATAAGTCATTTTCGGAAAATGGTATATATGCTGATGAAAACTTTTTCAGGATGTTCTCATTTCCGATGGTTTCGACCACGGCTTCAAATGTGTTGTCAGACATAAATTCGATTATTATTTCCGAGCGTATTGCACGAAAACTTTTTGAAACCACTGATTGTATCGGGGAAAGGCTGATAGTGAAAGATGGTAATAAGCAGGATGTATTTAAAATTACAGCAATAATCAGGAATGTACCTTCTCAGTCATACCTTCAATTTGATTTTGTAATTCCATTTGGGAAATTCCTCTCCGTTAACAGCTGGGCAAATGAAACCGGAGCTTCAGCTGCTCAAATATGGGTACTGCCAAGGAACAATGTAAGCATCAAAGATATTAATGCCAAGTTAAAGAATTTAATTAAAAGCCAGGAAGCTACTTTAAACCAGGAACTGTTTTTATTTCCTCTGAAAGAAAAAATCCTTTATTCCTATTCCGGTGACAGACGTGTATGGAATAAAATGCAGAATGTTGTTATTGTCGGCTGTATCGGTCTCTCCATTCTTCTAATCGCATGTTTCAACTTTATTAACCTGGCCATTGCGCTAAATATCAGGAGATACAGGGAGGTTGGGATCAAAAAAGTTGCAGGAGCAAATAAAACGACCATTATCATACAATTCCTGGGTGAAACTCTTATCATCATTCTGATTAGCCTTCTAGTTGCCATTATTCTTGTAAGGCTGCTTATTGGTGGCTTCAATACAATGTTCAACGGAGATATTCATTTGAGATTTACTGATATAAATGTCATTCTTGTTTTTACAGCTATTACTTTATTTACAGGATTGATTTCGGGTTTGTTACCTGCTCTTTACCTGTCTTCGTCTAATCCGGCTACAACTCTTAAATCAAAGATAATAACTAGTCATTCCTACAGTTTATTCAGACAAACCCTTATTATTATTCAATTTGCGATACCTGTTGTTTTGATAATTTGTATGATGATAATTAAGGTCCAGAATAAATACATGGAGGACTTCGACTTAGGATTTAATAAAGAGAGGCTGATCGTTCTCAAGAGCACAAAGAACCTGGAGGATCATGAAGAAAGTTTTAAAGCGGATTTACTTTCAATCCCGGGGATCGAATCAGCGAGCTTTACAAATTGTATACCTACACGTGGGGCCACTGTTTCTAATGAAGTAAACTGGCCGGGGAAAGACCTATCGGAAAAATTGCATTTCTGGTGTGTCAATACTGATTATAACTACAACAAAACTGTTCAGATCAAAATGATAGCCGGAAGGTATTTTGATAAATCATTCCTTTCTGACTCAACAAGCTATGTAATTAACGATATTGCAGCAGGTATTATAAAATTTAGAGATCCAGTCGGTACCTCAATAACTCTGAATGGGAAGAAGGGTACAATAATAGGTGTTTTTAAAGACTTCCATGCCGTAGATCTCAGAGGTCCGTTTACGCCAATGATAATCTCTCTTTCACACAGGGACAGGGATATTCTGCTGATCAGGTTTTCTTCCGGGACTTATTCTTCCATAACTGAAAAGATCAGCAATGTGTATAAGCGTTACGAGACCGAAATCCCTTATCATCCGGTTCTTTTCAGCGATCTTCCTGATTTTGCAGGATTGAAAACTACTTTCAATCTGGTGGGATTAGCTTTTTTTATTGCACTCTTGCTTGCTTGTCTGGGATTATCAGGGCTTGCCTCGTTTACTGCAGAAAAGAAAACCAAAGAAATCGGAATCAGGAAGGCTAATGGAGCTACAATTATTTCAATTATGCATCTATTGCTAAAAAGCTATAGCAGGTGGCTTACGATAGCATTTTTTGTTGCTTTGCCTCTTGCAATTCTTCTTGGTAAGATCTTTCTTTCAAGATTTTATTTTCNNTCATGAGCTGTTCAACAAAAAATTATAATCAGCAGGAGATCGGTTTAACCCTGGGAGATCCCTCGCTCATCCACAATAAATGCTTAAGTTAGTGTAAATGAGACAGGTGGATTCGCTCGGGATGACATGAATTTAGTGGAAAAAAGGGGGAAGGAAGCAGCGGCGATTCACCGGAATCTTGATTTTCTTATAAATGAATAATGAATCGCTGCTGCTTCCTTCCCCCAATACACCCCAAAAACCTGTCATACCGAACGAATCCACCCTCCATACTTTTCGTAAGCTATGGGTTAAAGGTGGATGAGTGAGGGATCTCTACGGTTAAAAAGATGTGTATAAAGAATAGCTATCTCATGTATGGGACTTCCATAATGTGGTCTTTAAAACACATCTAATTAGCCGTTTTATTTATTAATGCGTCCAGAATAGGTTTTACCCATTGTTCTTTATCAATGTTATAAACAATAAAATCGGCATCAAATTGCCAGTAAGCCCAGCAAAAACCAAGTTTTTCAGCAGTACGGGCCACGAAAGCTGTATA
>PMIL01000247.1 GCA_003157075.1 Bacteroidales bacterium
TGCCTAGAGTGCCTAGAGTGCCTAAAGTTGATTAGAACTTTGGCGTGAGCTAAAGTTTGGAGTGCCTGAAATTGAAGAAAAGAAAGAATGATCTTGATATAACTTTAGGCACTCCAGGCACTTTAGGGACACCAGGCCCTTTTAATCGGGATCAGTTAAGAAATTAGTACAACTTTATTTGGAAAGTAAGGATATGAGATTTACTTTTGTTCGCGAAATCAACTTTTAAAATTTAATGGACGACGACCCGGCGAATATATTAATCTTAACCCTGATCTAGAAGGAACCGGTTCAATAGTAACCCCCTTCTTTTTCAGTAAAAGCAAGGAGGTGACAATGACATCACTCACAACGTTTTATTTAAGCGGAATAATCGGAAAGGAAGCCTTTGGAGCCGATGGTGACTCTATTGGGGTAATAAAGGATTTACTTGTTAATACAATGCCTTCAGGTAATAACGATCCAAACCAGCAACTCGTAACGGGAGTCAGGTTAAAAATAAAAAAAGATATAAGAATCTACTCTTTTAAAAGTTTTATTGTCACAAAGGCACGCGAGATGCTTAACGTAACTTGTACAGGTCTGATTGAGCTCAGTGCACAGGAGGTCAACTACGGAATGCTCCTCGTTGAAAATATACTTGATAAGCAAATTGTCGATCTTAACGGACGCAAACTCGTAAGAGTTAATGATGTCAGACTTGCAACTCTGCCGACAGGCACCTTCGCTATTGCAGTTGATATAGGAATTGAAGGACTTTTAAGGAGAATCGGGCTGTCTATCCCTATCAAAAAAATTCTTACAATCTTCAAAGTAAATATTCCGGCCAAGTTTATCCTTTGGGATGATGTGCAGGCTATTGATCATTCAAATCTTAATATCAAACTTTCCAAGAGTTATGCTAAGCTGCATACTCTTCATCCGTCAGATATAGCTGATATACTGGAGGATATGGGCAAAAAATCGAGTATGTCTGTATTCGCCTCACTCGATGAAGAAAAAGCTGCAGATGTTCTTGAGGAACTCGAACCAAACGCACAGATACATATTCTTGAAAACCTTCCCGTAAACTATGCCGCTGACGTGCTTGAAAAGATGCCTGCAGATGAGGTTGCTGATATACTCGATGAACTTGAAGATGATAAAGCCGAGATGTTGCTTAAAGAGATGGACACTGAATCATCCCAGGAGGTCAGGGATCTTTTGGAATATGATGATAATCTTGTAGGAAGTCTTATGTCTACTGATTATCTATCATTTAGTGCAACATTGACAGTTGCTGAAGTGCTTGTAGAGTTACGGGCAAAGAAACCAGAATCAGCAGAACTTTATAATATGTTCGTAATTGAAGATCAGGATTCACTGATCGGATCATTCAACCTGCGAGATCTTGTTGTGTCAGAACCAAATTTAAGTGTAAGCAGTATTATGAAGTCAGATCCGGTTCATCTTCTTGATGATCAGAGAGTAGGAGCTATTGCAGAACTGGTTTCAAAATATAATCTTCTTGCTGTTCCGGTTGTGGACCAGAGTAACAGACTACAGGGCATGGTTGTTATCGATGATGTTATCGAGGACCTTACACGGAAACGCAGGACAAATAAAAGATAAATCCCGTTGTTATGCCAGAGTCAAAAGTCAATATAAAAAAACTTCTTAAGCAAGCTGCGATTTTTCTAGCTATTCTTGGTCCCGGAATCATTACGGGAAGTGTTGACAATGATGCAGGAGGGATCACGGTATACTCGGTAGCAGGAGCTACTTATGGTTATGGCCTGATCTGGACCCTTATCCCTTCATTTGTTGTGCTATTGGTCATTCAGGAGATGAATGCACGCATGGGAATTGTTACAGGAAAAGGACTCTCTGACCTCATACGGGAAAATGCCGGATTAAAGCTCACATTTTTCATTTTTATAGGATTATTATTATCCAATATAGGCAACACAACAACGGAATTTGCGGGAGTTGCAGGTAGTATGGAAATATTTGGCGTAAGCAAATATATATCAGTTCCGTTGGTAGCAATTATGGTCTGGTTCCTTGTTGTAAAAGGGACTTATAAGATAGCTGAACGTATCTTCCTGATATTCAGTGTTTCATTGCTTACCTATGTGGTTTCGGCATTAATGAGCAGACCTCACTGGGCAGAAATCGGGTCTTCAATTATACATCCGCAGGTTGCATTGACTACGCAGAGTCTTGCCATGGTAATAGCCCTTGTAGGTACAACTATTGCTCCATGGATGCAATTCTATATGCAATCAACAGTAATTGAAAAGGGGCTGAAAATGAAGCACTTTAAATACACCGTAATAGACATTACCGTTGGTTGTGTTGTTACAATTGTTGTGGCTTTTTTCATTATGGTTGCTTGCGGGTCTACACTTCACCCGAACGGTATCCAGATAAATGAAGCAAAGGATGCGGCTCTGGCATTAAAGCCTTTAGCCGGGGCACTGGCTTCACAGGTTTTTGCATTTGGATTGTTTGTAGCATCTGTATTTTCAGCAACCATACTACCTCTTGCGACAGCATACTATGTTTCCGAAGCATTTGGCTTTGAGGCAGGTATTGATAAAAAATGGGATGAAGCCAAGGAGTTTTATACTCTTTATACCGGTATCCTTATAGTTTCAGCTATCATAATTCTTATTCCCAATGCTCCTCTGATTAAGATCTCAATCTGGTCCCAGGTTCTCAACGGTGTACTTTTGCCAGTGGTACTTGTCAGTATGATACTGCTGATCAATAATAAGAAAATAATGGGAACATATACAAACACTTTAACTCAGAATATTATTGGATGGAGTGCAGTAATTTTATTAACAGGTCTTTCCCTGCTGCTTCTAGTTATGCCTTTATTCAGTAAATAGTTAACTTTACCTTTTTATATTTTGACTTTTATTTCCCGCCATTTTACAGGGTTATATAAGAAATTTAGTCATGAAAATTTATTCTGGCAGACAAGGAGCAATTTTATTTATTTTTTGCATTATTCTTTTCACTTATCAGGTTTCAGCTCAGAAACGAAATGAGGAAACCTCTGGCAAAGCTGATCTCTATAAAGCCAAAAAGAATGCACTTGAATATCTTGGTGATAGTCTGATAATCAGGAAGTATGGGAATATTTCTGATGCAATCTGGAATTTTGCTGAACTTGGAATGCAGGAATTCAAATCGTCGGCCATTCTTATTAAAACACTCGAAGAAGAAGGTTTTCATGTGGATAAAGGAGTTGCCGGAATGCCAACCTGTTTCGTTGCAACCTGGGGAAGCGGGAAACCGGTTATTGGCATTTTGGGTGAATTTGATGCTCTGCCCGGATTATCACAAAAGGGATTAAGCCCGGTGCAGAACCCCATTGTTGAGGGTGCACCCGGCCATGGTTGTGGTCATAATATGATGGGTACTGCCGGTATTGCAGCTGTAATAGCAGTAAAAAAAAGTCTCGAAGCCTGTAATCTGCCGGGTACGATAAAGTTTTTCGGCTCACCTGCAGAAGAAATTTTAATAAGCCGTCCCTATATGGTCAGAGAGGGGATATTTAATGACGTTGATGCTGTTATAGACAACCATGCCTCATCTGAATTATCAACCAGTTATGGAGTAAACGGCAGCGCAGTTATGTCTGTTGTTTTTTCATTTAAAGGAAAAACTGCACATGCCGCAGATACTCCCTGGCGTGGGAGAAGCGCACTCGATGGAGTTGAAATAATGAATGTAGCTACAAATTATCTTCGCGAACACCTGTTTTATACATACAGGATGCACTATGTTGTTACCGAAGGAGGAGATGCACCCAATGTAGTTCCTGAAAAAGCTTCAGTGTGGTATTATATCAGGAATACTGATGACAGGTTGGGAGAGATGTATAACCGTGTACTCAATTGCGCAAAAGGTGCAGCCCTGGCAACAGGTACGTCTCTGGATAGTGCTACAGTTCTTACTGCCGTTCATCAGCGTCATTCAAATAAAGGTCTTGCAGAAATAATTCAGAAAAATATAGAATTGATAGGTATGCCCGAATGGTCTGAAAAGGAACAGTTATTTGCCAGAACCCTTCAGAAAGAACTAGGGGAAAAAGAAACAGGCTATGCTTCTGTGATTCAGCCATTGCTAAAACCTCAGGAAACAGAGGTTGGAGGCAGTTCTTCCGATGTTGGTGAGGTGACGATGGTAGTTCCGACAGCAACTGTCCTTTTTCCGGGAGGTGTTCCAGGTGAGATCGGACATCACTGGTCGACTACTGCCTCGGGTTATGGCTCTGCAGCATGGAAAGGGCTTAATACGGGTGCCAGGGTTATTGCGGCAACTGCAATTGACCTGCTTACAAAACCTAAGCTTCTGTCTGATATAAAAGAAGAATTTAAACAATACTCAAAAGAACATCCATACAAATCATTTCTTCCTGAAGGAGCAAAGCCCCCGCTTGGAATGAACAGGGAGATTATGGATAAATATCGTGATGCTATGTCGAGGTTAGAGCATGATACAAAATGACATCACCGAATAGAAATTCGTACATACCTCTTCTGAAGTTTTAAGACAGAACTTATGCAATAATGATAGGCAGACTTAGGAATTTCCATTAAATTTGAAAAGGGTTTTTGAATAATAAACTAATATTTATATCTGAATGAGGATCCTTAATCGATTAATGGTTGTTCTGTTATTTTTGGTTTGCAACGGTGTAACAGCTCAAAAACCTGTGCATCTATGGGAAAAGCAGGAACTTACATTTACTGCTTCGAGCTCTTACAGGAATGCTTATACCGACGTTACTGTATGGGTAGATCTTACGGGACCCGGATTCAACAAAAGGATATATGGATTCTGGGATGGAGGCAAGACTTTTCATCTCCGTCTCGTTGCCACACAGCCGGGAACCTGGTCATGGAGAAGCGGATCGGATCCGGAAGATCCCGGATTAACCGGTAAGTCAGGCTCCTTTACAGCCATTGACTGGACTGATGCTGAGAAAAACGAAAATCCGTTACGTCATGGATTCATTCGGTCTACCGCCAATAAACATGCATTGGAACATGCTGACGG
The DNA here is from genome assembly GCA_003157075.1 of Bacteroidales bacterium. Classification (GTDB taxonomy): domain Bacteria; phylum Bacteroidota; class Bacteroidia; order Bacteroidales; family VadinHA17; genus LD21. The sequence goes on from PMIL01000247.1 coordinate 5,056, forward strand.
GGAGCCATTTTTCATTATTGGAGATACATGGTATTCAGTAGGTACCAACCGGTTTCTATGGAATAATGACAGTACGCATCGCCCTATGGGTCCATCTGCAGGATTCAAGGATTACGTGCGATACCGTAAAGCTCAGGGTTACAACTGGGTGAATGTTATAGCTGCTTTTCCCAATTGGATGACTGATGGGAAACCGTGGCATCTTCTTATGGATGATTCAGCGAAAACAACAATTCGTTCAGCCTGGCTTGAATTCGGAACGGGGAGCGCCAAGAATATGGACAACGAGGGAGGACGCCCGTTTTTCTTCCCCGGAAAGATACCAGGATATGAGAACGAGTTCCCTGATATGGATCGGATAAATCCAGAATATTTCAAATTCCTCGACCGCAAGATCGACTATCTGAACGCCAATGGATTTGTTCCATTCATAGAAGTCTCCCGGCGCGATGCAGGACTCTGCTGGTATAAATACTATGGCTGGCCCGATTCATATGCAAGGTTTATTCAGTACATCTTCTCAAGATATCAGGCCAACAATACAGTTTTAAGTCCGGTACACCTTGATATCATTGAAGAAACTGTGAGTCCTGATGACTATACCGCCGCAATTCATTTCATGGAAAAGAAATACGGGCCGCCTCCTTTTGGGACTCTGTTGTCTGCCAATGCAGATCCTTCTACACTCGAAAACTGGGGTGATAATTCATGGGTTACTTTACATCAGATTGGCAACATGCGTGAACATTATAACTATTGGTATCTGACTGAGATTTTCAATTTAAAGGATCCAAAGCCTGCATTTAACGGCGAACCTTATTATGCTGGATATAAAGATGCCCGTGGGCCCGGATCTGTAAATTATGAATTTGGTGCCGTGGGAGGAACTGATCGCGACAACGAATTTGTACACTCAGCGATGTATGGCAGTTTTTTATCAGGAGGATTGGCTGGCCACGTTTATGGAGCTGAAGGAATCTGGGGCGCCGACATTGAGCCTTCTGCACCGGTGCATATGTGGGAAGCTTTCCAGTGGTCTTCTGGTGCCGGAATGAGATATCTGAAGACATTTGCTTTCTCAATCGGCAAACATTATCAGGACCTGGTACCTATTGCAGACCTTGTATCACCCAATAAAACCCGTGACATTCTCAGCTACGAGGGCTGGGCTTATTGCTCACGAACTGACGATAAGCAATATTTTCTTGCTTTTTTTGAAAGAGGATGCCCTAAGTCCGAGATCCGGGGAGCAAAACTCAACAGCGTTTACCTGGCACAATGGTTCAATCCGCGTGATGGCACCTGGATTGATGCCGGAAATGGCAAATTAGTTGCTGACGAGATTGGCATTATTTCGCTACCAGATTTTCCGGACTCTGCAGATTGGGGTCTCCGGCTGATATACGATGGTCCTGCTAATGATAAGACCCGAAACTAAAGCAATATCCGCTGTCTAACCTTTATTTTCAGGGCGACGGAAATGTTATTCTTTAAGATTTGATTAATATAAGAATCCAATGCAGAAAGGATATTTTAATTCAGATAACTACCATACACCGGAAAAACATGCCTATTCGTTCATAGAAAAGCTAAGGCATAACCGGATGTACTTTACTTTAAAATATGCCGGTATAGTCTTACGTACAAGGAAAGAGGCTATCCGGAAATTATATGATACAAAAGCCTGGACTGATTCCTCATTTGAAATTTTAAAGTTTATTGAAAGGACCGGAGGAATATTTCATATCACAGGCATGGAAAATATAACTAAATCCATAGGCTCGGTACTCTTTATTGGCAATCATATGAGCACTCTCGAGACGATGATATTACCTTGTATTATAGGTCCTCATAAGGAGCTGACTTTTGTTGTCAAGGAGAGTCTGGTAAAACATCCGCTCTTCGGTGATGTAATGAAGTCGAGGAATCCAATTGTAGTTGGAAGAACCGATCCGCGAAAAGATCTCGAAGCTGTAATGAATGGCGGAGTTGAATTGTTGGAGAATGGCATATCAATAGCCATTTTTCCTCAAAGCACGAGAAATGTTGAATTCAAACCTGAAGAGTTTAACTCACTGGGAGTGAAACTTGCAAAGAAGGCAGGCGTAGATGTCGTGCCGATAGCCCTGAAAACAGATTTTTGGGGTAATGGAAAGGTGATCAGGGAGCTTGGTCCGATGGATAGTAAGAAACACATCTATATTAAATTCGGCGAACCATTCCCTGTCAGAGGTAATGGTAAAGAGGAGAATCAGAAAATAATTGAATTCATTCAGGCTTCTCTAAAGGACTGGAACCAAAAATAACAGAATTAATTTTAAGTGTATTATGCACATTTAAAATTAAAATTAATATATTTGGTACCGTGATGACGGAAGCAGATTAATTTCTGTTTTGTTAAACGGAGACCTCAGAAAAGATCTGGCCTGGAACGATCTGATCAAATTTTCAATTTATAACTATTTGAAATTCAATCAACCTGCTTGTATTAGACTAATTTATTCTTAAGAAAATGGACAAAGGGAAATCGAATATCTATCTCGTTTTGCTGACCCTGACTGCAACTCTCGGCGGTTTGTTATTTGGTTATGACACAGCAGTAATATCAGGGGCCGTGGCATCATTAAAACAGTTTTTCATTGCACCCTTGCTTAACGATCCTGAAGCTGCGGCGAAGGTAATATTCCAGTTCAAAGTCATCGGAGTTTTGAGCTTTCTGTTTATATATTTTTTAATAGCTTCTTTTCTGAAGAAGTTGTTTGTCGATCCCAAAAAAACAGTTTTATATTCGGTCATAGCGCTCTTATTTATAGGATCCATAATCTACTATCTCTTCCTGCAATATGGTAATACATTAAATGAAGGATTGATAAATGTAATTCATGGTTTCAATATCTCCAGTGCTCTCATCGGTTGTATAATCGGAGGATCAATAGGCGGTTATATAAGTCAGGGTATTGGTCGTAAAAACGGATTGATCCTGGCAGCATCATTATTTATTATCTCAGCAATTGGTGCGGCATTGCCTGACAAACTTAATTTTCTGGGATCGGAGCCTATCTGTATGTTTATGGTTTACAGGATAATTGGGGGCATCGGTGTTGGTCTTGCTTCAATGCTGTCACCAATTTATATTGCAGAAATATCTCCGGCAGAGATCAGGGGCAGGTTGGTCTCATTCAACCAGTTTGCGATTATTTTCGGTATGTTGATTGTTTACTTTGTGAATTATTTCATTGCTCGCGGCCAGGCACAGTCATGGATCGATACCATTGGCTGGCGATGGATGTTCGCATCAGGAACAATTCCTGCATTCTTTTTCTTTATCATGTTGTTTTTTGTTCCGGAAACTCCAAGATATCTGATGTATAAGAACAATGAAATCAAAGCTCATGAGGTCCTCAATAAAGTAGTTGGAAACGAGAAAGCTAATGTTGTGGTTGCTGAGATAAGAAATTCTTTGATTGAAAAAAGCGCTCCCTGGCTATCGTTCGGAGGCCTGGTTATTGTTATAGGTGTCTTTCTTTCAGTCTTTCAGCAGTTTGTCGGGATCAATGTAGTATTATATTATGCACCTGAAATTTTCAAAACACTTGGAAACGGGACAGATTCCGCTTTACTTCAAACGATTCTTATTGGTATTATTAACATGAGCTTTACAGTAATAGCTATTGTCTCGGTGGATAGATTCGGACGTAGAAAACTGCAAATTATCGGAGCATTGGGAATGGCTGTGAGTATGTTCGGTCTGGGTATGATTTTTTATCTTCAGAAAATGGGATTCAGTGCGTTAATCTGTATGCTGGTCTATGTTGCCAGTTTTGCAATGTCATGGGGACCTGTTACCTGGGTGTTGCTGTCTGAAATATTTCCTAACAGTATAAAAGGTGCGATGTCGATAGCCGTTGCAGCTCAATGGCTGGCTAACCTGTTCATTTCAACCACCTTTCCCATGATGAACGACAGCTCATTCCTGACAGGATACTTTCATCATGGTTTTGCATACTGGATTTATGCGGCAATGGGAATCCTTGCGGCTGTTTTTATGTTCCGACTGGTTCCTGAAACCAAGGGTAAGACACTTGAGGAGATACAAAGTTTCTGGAAAAAATAAAAAGAATGTTTGTGGAATTCAATTATGCAAATATGACTTTTGATTCCACTTTACGGGATTTGACTTCACTGAACTCCGCTTCTTTGCGATTCGGAACTTCCCTCATAGTAGCGTGTTCGCAATGCGAGAATTTTTATTAAAATATTACAACTAAATAAACTAATTATCTTAGAATGATGAATTGGAACTCACAGGAATTTATTTGGCTGGACTGGACAATTATGGCGGTCGGGATTTTGGCTATAGCATGGGCAGTATGGCGTTCGATACAAAAAGATAAACGTTTGCAACAAGGTGCTGACAGCGAAGATTACCTGTTCGGAAAAGGCGAACCATGGTATATCATAGGCGCTGCTATTTTTGCTGCAAACATTGGGTCTGAACACCTTGTAGGGCTCGCCGGCACAGGCGCAAAGGCAGGTGTAGGTATGGCGCATTGGGAGATGCAAGGTTGGATGATCCTTATTTTGGGCTGG
>PMIL01000095.1 GCA_003157075.1 Bacteroidales bacterium
GGCTATTTCGCTACAAGGGTAAGGGTAGCTCCAGGCAGTAAATGGATATGCTGGATCGAGGTGAACCTGGCAGGCGATTATAATGATAAATTTCCGGAATATGATGAGGTTAAAAAAATATCAGATGAGTATAAAAGCGGGCAACCAGCTTTGATTTATAGGGCGGAAATTGAAGCATCATATGGGAAAACCGTAGTACCTGAGATTAACGGGATGTGTTTGATTGATCCTCAGAAAGGGGTGGTTATTGTACCTCCTGAAGGAATTACAACTGCAAAAGATATTTTCGACGAAATAAGTATAAGGGTCATTAAACCAAAACCAAGGATTATAGAATGGTAATGAGGTAGAATTAACTCCGGATCTTCATTCGTTTTAATAATTTTAAAAATTGAACGAATCCCGGCAAACATCTGATCCCGAAATTCGCGATCGATACTAAACTGCAAAATCAGATTGCAGTTTAGCTTCATTTATAAAAGCCAGAATGTTTTCAACCGGTGCATCTCCTTCAACTGAATGAGAGGTAGAAAATATATATCCCCCATTATGACCAGCCTTCAGAAGCTATCTCGATTCATTGATTACATCATTAACAGTCCGAATGTAAGAGTTTTCTGAAAGGAGAAACCACCCCAGAATGACAATTTTCCTTGAGATTTAAGCTTCAGTGATTTTACATCAGTAAAAAATCCGATGTCATTGCCCAGTTCCACAATATGATTTTGGAGAAAGATTTCCAGGTCTTTACCATTGAGATAATCGAGCAGTTTTTCCCGGGCTTCCACTGTAAACTTGAAATGCCATGGAACATATGGCATCTCTTTAAATGCAAGCGCTCTTCTAACTACTTCTTTTTTGTCCATGTAATTTCCGGGTTATTTTAGTCCTTTATATCTCAATTCTGCTTCCAGCAGATAATAATCTGCATACACTAAAGGAACATCAATCTCTACTCCATGCGGAATACTTCCAACACAGTGATTAAGAATGAAGTACTTGTCGCCAGGGACTCCCATATAAGCAGGAGATGTGAGCGATCGAAGTATTTTTAAAGCTTCATTTTTAAATTCTGTCCCATATTCTTTTGAATAGGTACTCAGTTCGAAAAGAGCAGAACTTGTAATAGCTGCAGCAGAAGCATCTCTGGGTATCACGCGAAATCTTTCAGGATCGTATTTCCATTCGGGTTTAAGGGTAGTATCACCCGCGCTGTAATCCCAGTATGGAACACCATCTTCAGGCATATTCTGATTATGAAGTATATACCTGGCAATATTTTCAGCAAAACTTAAAAACTTGAGATCTTTGGTATACCGATAACATAATACAAATCCATAAAGTCCCCATGCCTGTCCCCTCGCCCAGGAAGACTCATCAGTNNTCCCTGACAGGTAGCCTTATCCAGAACATTACCAGTAATAGTGTCATAATCAACAACATGATAGCAGGAAAAGTCAGGCCTGTAATGGTTCTTCATGGTAGTAAGGGCATGTTGTATTGCAATATCTTCATATTTCTTATTGCCACTGAATTGGGTAGCTTTAAAAAGCAGCTCCAGATTCATCATGTTATCGATTATAACAGGATAGAACCATTCAGTTGTATCATTCCATGCCTTCCGGTAGTTCCACGACTTTATGCTTTTAGCAACAGGATTATATCGTTTGCATAATGATTCTGCAGTCTGAACAATCACTTTTTTATATTCTTCCTTGCCTGCCAGCCTGAGTCCGTTACCATAACTGCAATTCATCATAAAGCCAACATCATGATTGCCACTCCAGTATTGTATTGTATCCAGAGCCTCAGTCCACCTGATGGCTTCATTTTTCCACTTATTATCACCGGTAAGCTCATAAATATACCAAAGGTTTCCGGCAAAAAAGCCGCTTGTCCAATCATAAATATCAGTACTGGTCAGATTACCTTTTTTGTCAATAGTACGAGGAAACAGGGACAAACTGTTAGAGGCAGCCAGGATATTATCATATTGTCCGGTAATAAATTTTAGCTTCTCAGGCGAATTGACTTTCCGGTCCGTACTACAAGACAGACTGATGGTTATCAGCAAAATAATAAAAGCGATATTCAGAATGGTTTTCATATATAACAATAACTTAGATATTATTTAAAAAGTGAATTATTCCTGACCAACTACTTTATAAAAAGCAATGTAAGCTTTTAATTTCTCCAGATAATTTTCCAAATCGAGCTTTTGCTCATCCCATATCAGAAAAGACATGTCTGGCCTTCGGAATGCAAAATGTCTTGCCCTGTCCTGTTGCCAGAAGTATTTTTTATCAGGTGTAGACATGCCTCTTGGCAACCTGGTCTCGTCATAGGTATTTACTAGATCATTAAATACAGTTTCCCTTCTTTTCAGACTTTGTTCAACAATCTGCTGAGCTTTCATCAGGCTGTTCATGGAAACATTATAATCAACAAACCTGTTAACATGTGCATCTTTGATTGCATATTCAAGATCCGAGAGATCTTTAAAAGTAAGGCACGTGTGTTTTATAAGTTCGGCATTTGTACGGAATATCTCAAAATCATATGCATGTTTTACTCCTGCTTTCTTATTATTATCAATTATCTGAAGGGCTCTGTTCATCCTGGTCAACATATCCTCCGACTGAATTACTTTTCCTTTATATTCAGTATTCCAGAATGGATCATATTCCAGTGCATCACCACGTGGCAGATCGGGCAACCTTGTTTTCCCAATTTCACCATAATGCCAGACATTACGTTCCATAGTACCTGCGAAATAATAAGCACCCTCGTTCAGAAGTCTGTAAAGCTCGTCCATATCTGTACAAGAATTCCCGTAATAGGAAGTAAAAAACGATGTTCTGAATTTATTGAGTGAAGGATTAGAACCATTCCACGACCAGGCCGCTGCATTTACAAAATGCATCATCCACATCTGGTTATGAAGGTCATCATCATCCCATGAAGTACAGATCATGCCATCAAATATTCCTGATTTAGCGACCGGGGATAAAAAGTTGTATGATTTTTCCAGACTGCCGGGTCTTTCTTCTCCCCTTTCTCCTTTTTCAAAATCATAGGGGACCATAAGTGGTACGACACCGGGGTTTGGATCATACGCAAACACTTCAAACCCAAGCGACCTGGCATCTTTAGCATAGTTCTGTCCGGGCGTTTCATAATCGTAGCTTTCTGTTAAAGCCAGTCCTTTCACTGGTTCGATTCCTTTCGCAGGGGACTCGCTTGTCTTCCATCCCATAGGTGTTTCCCATGCCATTACTTTTCTGCCTTTTGTCTTAAGAAAGTCAGCTGACCTGTTGATGAACAACTGATACAGTCCGCTTCTTCCCAGTTCTATAACTTTGGCTTTGCATTGTTCACACTCACCTAATTCATACGTTTCATCCGACCCGATATGAAAATATTCAGATCCGGGTGTAGCATCAATAGCATCTTTCCAAAGATCAAACAATAAATCATAGCTTCCGGATTTTAACGGACAGAATTCCCAGTTTGACGATGCAATTTCTCTCAGATTTTTATATTGCGGCCATTTCAGTATAAAACTCACATGACCGAGGCCCTGGACAAGCGGAACTATCTGAATATGATATTGTCTGGCATACCGTGTGAACTCCTGCATTTCTTGCATTGTGAATGCTCCAGGGGCACCAATTTCAGGATGGCTGGGATAGGCAAACTTATCCTCCCATTCCCATACCAGCATATTGATTTTATACCGGGAAAGATCCTTGATAAAAGTTTTAACATAAGCAGCTTTGTCCTGATGGTGTTTGGTATCATAATGAATAGCTCGTTTATTGATATCAGGCCAGTCGGTAATAGTCAGTCCCGGAATCCTGAAATCATTCCCTGTATGTGAAATGAGTTGAAGTAATGTCTGGGTACCATAAAACAAGCCATCTTCCTGACTAGCGCTTATTGTCACTTCCCCTTCGCGGGATATGAGTTGGTATCCCTGATCTTTTAATGATCCAGGAACCTTGTGGCGTGTAAGTACAATGGATGGATTAGTCCCGCGTATACCAAATTTCGCAATAATGTTCCATTCACTTTTAAGGTCAGCGATAAGTTCCTGTGCTGCAAACCGGTCGGAAACGGTAGCTGATTTATCCAGGACAATTGTAAGCACACCGGCAAAAACAAAATCAGGTCCTGAAATTTTTACCTGCTGCGGATATGGAATTAGAGTCAAGGCCTTTATATCGCTTGCATTCAGGGTATTGGCAGTGTATAATACAAATATAAATAACAGGAAAATTAATAATGCAGGACATTGGTTCCTTACTTTTCTGTTCATTTTATTAAAGTATTTGTAAACCGTTTACAACTTTCAGTTTTTCAGTTACAAGTGATGTAACAGCATTTGTGGCCACAGGAAACACTTTACGCAAGTCTATCTCATTTTCATTTGCCAATACTCCCTTCAGCGTTTTTACAAAGATATTTTTTATCTCTGTGGCAAGATTGATCTTACAAATACCGAGTTTTATTGCTGCTGAAAGAGTTGAATGAGGTATTCCTGAACCCCCATGTAATACAAGGGCGACTCTGGTTACTTTGTTTATCCTCGAGAGTCTTTCAAGATCCAGAACAGGTTCCTGTTCATAAAATCCATGTGCAGTTCCGATAGCAACAGCAAGTGCGTCGACCCCCGTTTTATTCACAAATACTTCTGCTTCCTCCGGTTCGGTAAATCCTGTTTTTTTTGATGACTGCCCTAATTTTGCCACATAGCCTAATTCTGCCTCGACACATGCATCGTATTTTTTTGCTAATTCAACTACTCTACGAGTTATTGTTATGTTTTCTTCAAAGGATTTCTCACTTGCATCAATCATAACCGAATCAAAACCGATTTCGAGGCATCTTGCAGCGAGTTCAAATGAATCGCCATGGTCAAGATGGATCCATGCTTCCACTTCATGAAGCTCTATAGCTGCTCTGGCCATTTGATATGCCACCGGGAGTCCCATATATTCAATCGAACTACGGGTAAGCTGAAGTATTAAGGGGCTATGACAATTTGAAGCAGCCATTAACACCCCATGCAGAGTCTCAAAATTGTAGAAATTGGTCGCCAGCAAGGCTACCGGTTTATCTTTTAACTCTTTAAGTTTATCTTGTAGTCTCATTCTTACTTTCTTTGATCGGGTTAAAAAGGTAAATATAAGTTTTTCCTTCATCTCTGTGAGGTCAAACCGCAAGCTCTTGCATAGATGCCGGCTACCCTTCTGATATGAGAATAAACAAGATCCTGAGGATGGACAGGAATATGCCCCGCTGACACATGATAGAACTCTTCCGGCATAAACTGGCTCAGAAGGGAAAGAGGAATTCTATTTTTTGTCAGGTTTGCATATAATTTTTTTTTGGCATCCTCCACTTCGGAATTTGGCCAATAGTATCTTGACCGGTCTGAGAAGCTGAATTTTCTTTTAAATGACTTCTCATTTTCATCTCCATGATAATAAGGTTCCCAGTATTTGGGATTATTGATCATAATCCTCTCCAGGGTCGTAGAGAGATTGGACAAATCAGGATGATTTTTACCCAATATTTCCAATTCCATGGCTTCGAGTGCAAAGAGAGATTCCCGATATGAAAAAGTTAACCATGGCCCCACTTTAAGAATCCCAAAATGGTCCTCCACCAAAGCCTTCAGGCAATCTTCCGATTGATAATCGGTGGAATGCGCCTCATATATGAGTCCCTTATATTTTAAAATCTGTTTGCTAAGCTCGTGTGATGTTCTTTTATAGCTGAATACCTGGTCATCCCCGAATTCAACACCCGGCTGAACCACCAATGCTTTTACCCTGTTCCATGCGCCTGACATACCAGCTTCCCGAAAATGCTTTTTGAAAACGTCAATAGTCGCAGTTACATCATTGGAATCAGTTGCGTTAACGGCTTCTTCTTTTGACCTTGCTCCGCCCGGAACAGGAACTTCGGTTCCAATAATGTAAAAAAGATCAGGATCATGAGTGAAATATTTCTTACAAGTCTCTTCAGCAACCTTACAAAGACTTATTGTTCTTGACGCAACGATATCACTCGATAACGGTTTAGATCTGTCACCGGTATCGTCCAGGCAAAACATACTTGTATCTAAATGTATTTTACGATAGCCTGCCTTTACATAGTCTGCAATGAGATCCATTGCTCGTGACATTGCCTCTTTTGCCGGCATTGATTGCCATGCATTTGGTCCCAGGTGGTCGCCACCAAGTAATAATTGCGCAGCCGGGAAGCCTGTCTGAGTCCTTATTGATTGAACATATCCGACAAAATCGGCTGGTGTCATACCGGTGTAGCCACCGAACTGATTCACCTGGTTGGAAGTTGATTCTATCAATATTATAGAATCATCATCTTTTGCCTGCATGAAGCAGGCTTCCAAAACCTCACGATTTGCCGAACATATAGAATAAATACCCTTTGCTAATCCGTTCCTGTTTTTGGCAATGTTATCAAGAAAAATGTTGTCGGCATCCTTTGTCATTTTCAAATAGTAGAAAATAGTAATTTTGTGAGGGTACTTCAGTGTATAATTTCAGTTCTATTATATCAAGTTAATTATTTATCTACAGAATCGTCTTGATAAATGTTAACTCCCTTTACAACCCTTGTTATAGAACCACTGTTGGAAGGAGAATCAGGGGAGAGTCCTAAGTTCATTGATTTGAAAAATCCTATAATTTGAGCAGGAAGAATGAAAATCACCGAAAGGAACTCTTCAGGTATATCACTGATATCACGTGGAAATAAAATTGGAAGATCAAAATTAAATTCCTTCGTGTCATATCCATTACCAATTGCAATTGATTTATGTCCCTTAGAGATTGAATTTAGAGACCTGATAAGGTCAAGTTCATATTTCTTTGCATGACTGTTATTTGATAAAAGATATGCAACAATTGTGTCTTTATTCGCAATGGCTCTTGGTCCGTGTCTGAATCCCAGAAATGAATCATATGCACAAATAACATTCCCATCTGTCAGTTCCTGTACCTTCAGATGTGATTCACGTGCAGTACCTATCAAGGGACCAGAACCAAGAAATACCATTCGTTGAAAGTCACTTTCAGCAAGTTTTCTAAGTTTATTTGTGCATTTTTCTAAAATGAAATTTCCACAATCCTTTAATTTGTTGACCACCGGGAATAAGTTCTCAATTTCTTCAATGTCAAGAATTAATAAACCGGCAAGAAGCATAGAGGAAAATGAGCTTGTCATGGCAAGTGAAACATCATTGGTTTCTTCCGGCAATAAGAAGACCAAAGAATTCTCAGTATCAGTTTTCTTTGCCAATTCACCTTCCTTATTACATGTTATATTTAACTTACACAGATTATCACAGTATTTATTTGCCAGTTCGACAGATGCAAGACTTTCAGGGCTGTCACCTGAACGTGCAAACGAAATCAACAAAGTAGGTTTGGATCGTATAAAATAATTTTCCGGATGTGTAATTAAATCGGTAGTTGCTATAGCACGGGTGAAAACGCCCCACTTTTTCTGAAAAGGTCCGACAAGAGCTTCACCTATGAAAGCAGATGTTCCTGCTCCGGTCAGAATTACATATGGACACTTCTGATCAAGAATTTTCTTTATAAAATTATAAATTTGTGCTTTTTCTTTCAATAACTTATGATAGGTCTCTAGCCATAATTCCGGCTGTCGACTTATTTCCTTAGCAGTATAGAACCCTCCGGCGGATTTCAAATGCTTTGAATCACATTTTAAATATTCCATATTATTTAGATATTTTATTTCAATACAAATATAATTAATTTCATTATCCTTTCATAATAATACATAAAAGTTTCATAAGATTATTGATTTTATTTTATTTGGTTGTTTTGAACATAATTCCTTATTAATTTTGGTTAATGCGATTAATAAGTAAATTAATTTAAAAAGTTCAGTTTCTGTTAAATGTTAACCCGGGCCAATTATCAGTCCTGAATGGTGACGCAGGGAGATAAAAATTATTTCCATGCTTATTATACAGGTTGCAATGAGGGTAATTTGCCCAGGCATAACGAACAGCTAAAGGATGAGCAATAAGATTACTTCTGACAACAACCTTATCACCCTCGATAACAGCCTCAGCTGTAAAAAACCTTTTATCCGCACCGGAAACCATAAAGCCATTTAAAGACTTACTGTCTTTAATACAAAGACCTTCTCCAACATTTATAAAGCTGAGAATGCATTTGTCCCCCGAAATAAGCATTGACTTAAAAGCCGGGCCGGAGCATAAGATTTTTTCACCGTAAACAGTATTACACGCCAACAAATAAAGTCGGTACCCTACGTCTTGCTTATTAAGAGGATGAATGCTCGCAGAATCACCGAGATCAATTGTCACAACCATATTTGTCCGTGGCACTGAAACAGCCATTGACTGAGCCTCCCTGAGTTCAGGAAAAACCTGCGGTTCGAAACTGTAATTTGCCAGCTGAACTACCAGGAACGGAAATGTACCTTCACCCCAGGCCGTGCGCCATTTTTGTATAAGTGCAGGAAGTAAAGTCCGGTACTGATAAGAACGGTATGCATTAGATTCGCCTTGATACCATGCCACCCCCCGAATCGCATAAGGAATCAGTGGAGCAATGATCCCGTTATAAAGAACGGAAGGCTGATTAAAATACAGGGGTTCAGTTATTCCCTGTTTATGTGCTGTTTCAACCTCCTTTACAAATTTCCCATATTCATCTTTCAGCCATTCCTCATCATTATTATAATCAGGCCAGTGTTTAAGGATCAGATTAAGATCTGGATCGGATTCCATTGTGTCACGGGGAGTCCAGGCTTCAGCGGTTGTTCCGCCCCATGAAGCATGAATCAGTCCTATCGGGATTTTTAATTTTTTATATAAATTAAGACCAAAATAATACCCGACAGCAGTAAAGTGACCAACAGTTGAGGAGTCACATACCTCCCATTTATTCAATGTACTTATTTCAGGATGATCAACAGGTGATACATCGTCCAAAGGGATCAGTGATTTTGTTCTTTTTACCTGAAATTCACGCATTTGGGGATAATAAGCGGAACTGATTTCCTGTTTGGCATTTGCGCTTTCCTTTACCTCCATGGCCATATTTGACTGCCCTGAACAAACCCAGACTTCTCCAACCAGCACATTCTGAATTGTTATAGTATTCTTACCTTTTACAATTAATTGAAATGGACCGCCGGCCTCCAGGTGGCCAAGAGATACTTTCCATCTGCCTTCCACTGATGCAGTCGTTTCAGCGAAATGACCACCAAGCTCCACAATAACCTTTTCGCCAGGATCCGCCCAGCCCCATACAGGAACAGCCATCTCTCGCTGAAGAACCATATTATCACTGAATAATGCAGGTAATTTAATATTCCCGAAGACATGGTTAAGACTAATCCAAAATACAAATATAAAGACATATAGTCTTTTCATAATCGAAAATGAATTTGGTTGACAAATTTTATAATGAGATTTTTACAGGATTTCATCTTCTGAACCAGGGAAATTCTATCATTTCTTTTCGGTCTTAATCTTTGGTCCATAATCAACTTCCCTGACAGCCTTTAACTGTCGTTCCCTGTCTCCGGTGGTAAGATGTATATCTCTATACTTCTCAAGAATCGGAGGATTCGTATCTGTAAGCATTTTATAGGTCTCTGGTCTGCGCGATTTAAAATGCATGGCATTCAGATTATTAGTGCCATTAATTGTTTCCCACCATTTACTGTCAGATGTTTTCTCCTTAGCAAAATCAATTTCTGCCATAATAACAACATCCTCTTTTCCAACTGCTTCGGCCAGAACATTACCATTGAAATCCAGAATTCCGTTTCCGGAAGATCCCAGGACTACCGGTGCAATATATACTCCGTTATCACGTGCCCTGGTAATGAACATTGGGGCTGTATCCAGACTCTTTCCAGGTTTATTATCAGGAGCCATTGTGGGATTGAAGATGATATCCGCACCCTTTAAAGCATAAATAGTTGATATTTCGGGATAAGATATTTCCCAGCAAGTTGCTACAGCAATTGTAGCAAAATCAGTTTTGTATACTTCATATTCATCACCTACTGAAACGAGCCATGTTTCCATAATCGGTAAAACTGTCTTTCTGTGTCTGCCTACAATCATTCCCTGACGATCGAAAATTACTGCTGTATTGTATACTTTACCGTCTGCCGCTTCATAAATGGGCGCAATAATGTACATTTTATATTTTTTTGCAATTGAGGCTACCTTGTCAGTCAGAGTCCCGGGAACAGTTACCGCAAGAGCATCAGCAAGTATCTTCCCGGTTTCAGGATCTTTTGTATTCAGATATAGCCCATAAGAACCAATATGCTGCATATCTTCGGGTCCACATACCAGATCAGCACCCATCTGACCTGCCTTTTCAAACAATCCCAGTAATTTATTAAAGTGGTCCATCATCTGGGGTCTGACCTTTGAAACATCATAATTATCCATGAAAGGATCCTGGTTAGGTTTCGCGGACGCCTGAATTACCGCTATTTTTGCAGTTTTGTTGTGCTGTCCAAATAAAGGATGTGTAACAAAAAACAGAAATATTACTATACTTATGAAGTTGAACTTTATTCTCATAGTGTTAAGATATATTAATATTAATAATATTATGAAAGACTAATAGTACATGAATCGCAATAAATAATTGTAAAAACGTTATATTCGCAAATATAATATAAAATAATAATGAAATATAAAAGAGTTTGCTTTTTTCACCTTATTGTATTGACAGATCCTTTAAATGGTTTTTCTATCTGAATGAAATACTGAATTATTTATGAAAAAATATAAGTGTAAAAAGTTTTCAATCCCTGCATCCATTTTAATTCTAATTTCATTTTGTACTGCATCCAATTTAAATAAACAACAGGGAGCAAAGATGACGGGGCCAGATATACCTCATATTCAATCTATTGAAATTAACAAAATTCAACCTCAGGAAAATGATCCGGATGTAATCTGGTATGATGATTTTAGAAATGAAAAACCTTATCTGGAGTCATCGGGTGAAATTGACAGTGCTGAATCATTCGGATCAGGAAGCGGATCTATGAAAGCCGGATTTAAGAAAGGTGAGATTAACGGGGAAGGAAAAAGGGACCTGGCATTTGGTGATTTCCCAGATGGAACAAATATTGTGAGAAAAGGAGAACACTTCGATGAAATATACTGGAGGATTTATGTCAAACATGAATATGGATGGGAAGGCGCACCGGCAAAAATGTCCAGGGCAACAAGTATCGTCTCGGATAACTGGCAGCAGTCAATGATTGTGCATGTCTGGAGCGGAGAAGCCAATTCAATAACTCTCGACCCTGCAAGCGGTGTGAAGGGACAATCAGACAGCATTCTGACCCGGAAATATAATGATTTTGACAACCTGAGATGGCTTGGAAATAAGCCGTGCTCGGCATTTCAGATTTCCTCAAAGGAAGAATCTGCATATTGGGTCCTGGTTGAAGCAAGCACAAAGCTTAATACTCCCGGACTATCAGATGGTTCGTGCAGACTGTGGATCGACGGACGCCTGGAAGCTGAACGGACAAAACTAAATTTCAGGGGAAGATATACAAAGCATGGAATCAATGCCGTATTCCTTGAATCATACTGGAATGAAGGAGCAAGCAAAACCGAGAAACGATACTATGACAATTTTGTTGTGTCAACAAAACCGGTGGGACCTGTTACCTGCCCTGTTAATCCTGTCTTGTTTAAAACACCCTATCATGGAACTGGTCAGCAGGAATCGTGGGAGGTAGAACTTGCCACTGCCTTTACAGGAAATGAAATAGTATATAAATCCAAAGTTCAGGGTGTTAATACCGGCATAATAATAAATACTGAGACGGGTTCTTTTACAGGGACTTTATCCGGTAAAACACAACTTGTTTCAGGTGTTACCTATTTTTGTCGTATACGGCAGAAGGGAACTGGAACTAACTGGTCGAGCTGGAGCAGATGGCATCAACCATTTAAAGTATCAGTGGATTATTCTGCCATCAGGTAAACCGAGATCAATGCGATAACTATTCCTGTGATAATTACCGGATTTGGAATAACAGCATAAATTAACAGTGACAAAATAACTGTTATTATAGGTGCAACAGCATTGGTCAGAGGAGCAACGATAATCACTTTACCATAACGAATCGCATATACCAATGTAAGAGCCCCGATGGAATTAAGGGTTGATACAAGTGCCGCTAGCCATGGTCCCCTGAATCCCCAATTGATTTTGTGAGTCATATCCGTCATCAGGTAAGCAGCCGGTATCAGCATCAGACCTGTAATCATCATATAAAAGAATATGCTTTCAGCTTTCATATGATTGTTTGCTAACTTCATATAAAATGCCTGTGTACCCCATGCAAAAAATACAAGAAGGGCAAAGACAATCCAGAGATATCCACTTATGGCATTGCTATCGGGTTTCTGGAACGACATCATAACTATGGCAATCAGGGCAAGAATTATCCCAATCCAATGCTTTTTTGTTGTTGTCTCTTTCAAAAAAATAACTGATAATAAGACTGTTATAACGGGAGACAGCGAAATGATCGGGAATACCAGGTACGCGGGCCCGTTTAATAATGCCTGAAACAAAACAATTTGCCCACCCGCACCGGTTAACCCGATAACCATACCAAGGAATACTGATTTCAGATCAATATCAAGTTTCCAGTTAATGATCGCCAGTCCGACAAGCGCACAGGGGATCATGGTGAGTGCCCATGCAATATAGACAAGAGTCGGAGGGAATCCTGCTCTTCCCGGGAGTTCAATCAATGCACCCCATACACCCCAGAACAAAGTAGTCACAAGGGTATATAATAACCATGGACGTTTAGTCATAGAAATAATAAATTATGGAGAATAATAGTAGAATAAAATTACTTCACTAAGTAATCACCACCTCAACTCCGTTTTTTTCTAACCTGTTTTTATCTTCTTCCCTGATTCCGGAATCTGTTATTACCGTATTTATACTGTTTATAGGACTGATAAAGGCAAAGCGTCTCCGTAAAAACTTTCTTGAATCAGTAACGACAATTACCTTTTTAGCAACACTTATCATGATCAGATTCAGATGTGCTTCTTCAGAATTTGGAGTTGAAAGACCATGTGTGGTATCAAAACCATCGACACCAAGAAAAAGTTTGTCACAATAAAATTTTCCAATATTCTCATCGGCAAGAACGCCCACCAGTGATAATGATTTTTTTCGCAGAATTCCTCCTGGCATATATATGTTAAAGCCCTCATATTCAGAAAGAATAATCGCTATATTAAGTGCATTTGTGATTATAGTAAGATTCTTAAACTGCTCCAGATTTTTTGCTATTTCGGTTGTAGTTGTCCCTGAGTCAAGGACGATTGTATCACCATCTTCAATGAATTTCAGTGCAGCCTTTGCAATCCGTTGCTTTTCTTTGAGGTATTCTTTCTGTTTATCAGAAATAGAAGGATCGATCCCCATGCGGTAATATTTCACTTTAATGGCACCTCCTCTTGCACGTATCAGCATATTTTGTTTTTCAAGGTGTGTAAGGTCATTTCTGATAGTAACTTCACTTATTTTAAACATTTTACTCAGTTCGCTTACAGTAACCTGACCCTTGGTCTCCAGCTCTTCCAGAATTTTTGCTCTTCGTGAGACGGTTGATTTATTAGATGACCTTTCCATTTGATTTTTGAAGTTTTATAAATTTTTAATGACTAACCTGAACTTTCGACGGTCAAGTTATAAAAAAATAAGTCAAATTTCAGAACAAATAAATAATAAAATGAAAGTAAAAAAAATCCTAAGTCTGGCTTTCATATCATTGCATTAATTATTACTTATACTATTATATTCTTTATTACAGATAATATTTTCACAAATATATTACAATTCTTATGATTTTTTATACTTTTAACCTTTCGATTTAAAATTATTTAAATATAAGATTGGTATCACATCAACGTAAGGTTTATAACAATAAAATAAGAAATATGGATTCCAGGAGAACATTCGTGAAAAAATTAGTCAAAGGAGCGGTTCATTCATCTTTTGCTTTATCAACACTGTAAAATAAATTCTTATGACTATTTTGAATAGCGGAATTGGTAATTATGTCATCTCTGATAATAGAGAATACTCTTATTTTGGCGGGAACAACTATCTGGGTCTTGCAAATCATCCTGCTGTTAAAGAGTCGTCAATTCAAGCAATAAAGAAATACGGTGTTAATTTTTCAGCCTCACGGCGTACAACAGGAACCGCTGATATACATCTTGAACTTGAGAAGGAGCTCGCTCTATTTAAAGGGAAGGAGGATGCAATAGTTTTTGCATCGGGTTACCAGGGAAACAGTATATTACTGGATATATTAAGAAGCAGGTATTCAGCAGTATTTATAGATCAGCAGGCACACCCAAGTATCATTGCCAGTATACCCAGAGATATCCCAAACGTGCATTATTATGAACACTGCAATACCAGTCATCTTGAAAAGCTTTTAGATGAGCACAGAGGACTGGTACCTTTGGTTATTACCGATGGGGTATTTGCGCTCACCGGGGAGATTGCACCTTTAGATAAAATCTATATTCTTGTAAATAAACACCATGGCCTCCTGGTAGCTGATGATGCCCATTCTACAGGTATCCTGGGTAAAACAGGCAAAGGAACCCCGGAACATTTTAACCTTACTGATTCCGGAAATATTTTCCAGAGTGAAACAATGAGCAAAGCCCTTGGTAGTTATGGTGGCTTTATAGCGGGAACTAAAGAACTTATTGATTCAATAAGAGAAAAATCATCAATTTATCAGGCATGTACTGCGCTGCCTCCTCATATTGTTGCAGCCAGTCTTTCATCACTGAAAATAATAAGAGAGAATCCTGAATTGAGCGGTCATCTTCTTGAAAGATCCGTTGCCCTGAGAAAAGAAATCAGCGGACTGGGTTACAAAACTACACAGTTTATTACTCCTATAATACCACTAATGTTTTCTGCACTTGCCAAAGCAAAAGATTTATCTCTTTTTCTGGAAGACAATGGAATTATTGTACCATTCATGAACTACCCGGTCAAACAGATAAAGTATATTCTGAGAATTTCTGTGTCTGCCAGTCATACCTCTGGCCAGTTACAACTATTACTTGAATTGTTAAATAAATGGAAAAATAAAAATGGAACGGATTAAAATTAAAAAAGTATTTATAGAGCCTGTAAACAGTGCCCTGGCCGAGCCATTCAAAATTGCAATCGGAACAAAGTACAGCATTGAAAATGTATGCATTACAGTAGTATTAGAGAATGGTGTCGAAGGCTATGGAGAAGCAGCGCCACTGGAACCTGTAAATGGTGAAAATCAGGCCACTGTTCTTGCAACTCTTAATAGTTGTAAAGAATTTATATTAGACAAGGATATTTCAGAATACCGTGATATCTCCAAAATCCTGAAAAATGTATTCTGGGCTCAGGTTACTGCCCGTTGCGCAGTCGAAATGGCCCTTCTGGATGCTTTCACGAAATCACTGAACATCCCATTTTATAAGTTTTTGGGTGGAACAAATAATATAATAGAGACTGATTATACAATTGATATTGTACCTCCGGATGTCGCCAAGACTGATGCGGCAAAGCTGGCAGCAAAGGGTTACAGGACTCTTAAAACAAAAGTAGGGAAAAACATAAGCGAAGATATCAGCAGGTTACTTGCGATTAAAGACGGAGCTTCAGGATGCGCCATAACAATTGATGCAAATCAGGGATTTTCACCCTGCGAAGCCGTTCACTTTCTAAATGAGCTTGAGAAAAATCATATACACCCAATTCTCTTTGAACAACCTGTGATTAAAACAGATTTACCGGGTATGAAATATGTCAAGGAACATACTTCTGTTCCAATATGTGCTGATGAATCTGTTTTTACAAGTGCCGATGCCATCAATATTATCAGGACAGGATGTGCCGATGTCATCAATATTAAGATCATGAAATCCGGTATTATTGAAGCACTGGATATTGCTGCTATTGCACGAAGTGCCAACATAAAACTGATGATAGGTTGCATGCTTGAATCCAGTCTGGGTCTTGGCTGTTCAGTTCATATTGCTGCAGGTTTAGGCAATTTCAATTATGTAGATCTCGACCCTCATATAGAACCTGAAAATGAACCTTTCACCGGAGGACCTGATTATAAAGCCCCTCTGTACACAATATCAGATGAGAGGTCAGGTTTGGGAATTAAAAGAAGATAACCAGGGTTAGCCAATGGCATTCATTGTTACCACCATAAATCCGGAATATTCTCAATTTTCCCAAATTCTTCTGTGCTTCCTTTTGAGGGTCCATGGTAAATACTTACCCCATAAGTTGTAAGAAATAATTTTTCCGGATCGTTTGGATCAGGAATTGGGCAATGACCCCACTTAAACCTGTATCCCAGAATTCTTGTCCATGTTTTTCCCATGTCGTCAGACCGGTAGGCTCCATTCTGAAAGGTATTAATGAATAATGTATTTGTATTGTGAAGATCGAATGCTCCGGCGAATACACGAACCCTTTCATCAAAACATTGTTTCCAGCTATCTCCTCCGTTGTCGGTTACAAACATTCCGCCACAAATATCCTTATCATTTTGGTGCTTCGGCCAGCAACTAAGATACATCCTTCCAGCATTATCATGATCAATCAACAAGTCGCTGGGAGCAGTAACTCCTTCAGGCAGTTTTGCTTCATTCCATTTTCCGGCCTTGTCGTCACTGTAATATAATGAACCGTCTACTGAATTATCTCCCCTCCACCCTCTCACGCACATAAGATAAATTCGCTTACCATTCTGCCTGATTTCCCAGGCATATCGATTGTCTTTCAGTCCTTTACTACTTTTTACCCACGATTTACCATTGTCGGTTGATTTATAAACTCCCAGGTTGAATATAGAGACATATAATGTACGGGTATTTTCAGGGCTGTCAGTATCTATAAGAAGATCTGTGCAGATTGCATGTTCCGGTAACCCGATGATCTGTTTTTGCCATGTCCTTCCAGCATCTTCCGAAAAGGCAACTCCTCCTAGAGGTTTCTTAAACAAACCGTCTCCAAACTGTGATTTGCGCGGTAAAGAATGCTGGTTAGCCCATGTGGACCATACTCGTCCCTTCACATTAGGGTCAAAAGTAATGTGATAACAAGTATTAACCCAGTCATTAGGAATTCCTGATACCAGTTGCTTCCACGATTTACCACCATCAAAAGAATGAAATAGTCCGATATCAATATATGAAACTACCAGGTGATTTTTGTCGAAGGGATCAAATACAATTCCGTAACAACATGTAAGATCAAGCCCTCTTGACGACACCGATCCGTCGGGATTGTTCCTGCTGCAAACCTGGTACCAAGTGACTCCTCCATCCGAAGTTTTATATGCTTGTCCATAATCAGTTGCATAACAAATATCAGGATTGTTTGGAGCAACTCCCATTGTAAGTATATCACCTCCCCAACCCGGCCCATAATTTTTATTAAGCCAGGAGTCATTAAAATTATGACTTAGAACTTCGTTGGAATTAGCTGAATAAACTGGTTTCCAGCTTTCTCCTGAATTTATGGATTTGTAAATTTCATATCTCACATTAATGTTGACGTCTGGTCCTTCTTTTGGAAGAGTAGTCATTGACAGATAAATTACTTCCGGATGATTTTCGCAAAC
The DNA here is from genome assembly GCA_003157075.1 of Bacteroidales bacterium. Taxonomy (GTDB): domain Bacteria; phylum Bacteroidota; class Bacteroidia; order Bacteroidales; family VadinHA17; genus LD21. Next base: position 17,770 of record PMIL01000095.1, read on the forward strand.
ACTTAGTGTTCTGATTGTGGGAGTTACACCAGCTGGTACATTCTTCAATAAATTTCCATTTATATTAATCCAGTTATCGCCTCCGTCATCACTACGGAATACCCCACCGGATAGAATACCATTTTTGTCCTTTACCACATCAGAAATCAGATAGAGAATTGTCTTACCTAAAATAGTTCCATACCCGGCTCTGGAAAATATTCCTTTAGGAGGAGAGAGCCTTTTTATCTCACCTGTCTTCCGGTTGATCAATACGCAGGCTTCATCTGTTATAACAGTAAGTAATTCCTTTGCATTTTTCGTGCAGTGAGGAAAAATCCCAAGTACTGCAGTTCCGGGTACAGTGGCAATAAGTTTCCAGTCTTTCCCTTTATCATCGGTTCCCATTATATATGTTACCAGAGGAGTATTCCCTGGTATTTTACCGATATAAGGTTTGAGTGGTGACATACCTAAATATATCTTATTATTATCAGCCCTGTCAACACAGATCTTATCGATTGAACCATCCGGCATATCTTTAACCAGCTGTGACGGCAGGAATGCCATGGATTGAAGTTTTTCCAGAGGAGCAATTTTATCAATATCCGGGAATATGACCTTCCATGTTTTCCCCCTGTTTTCTGATCTGTAAAGCATAGTCAGGCCTGATCCGCGGTCCTCATCGTATAAATATCCCCTGCTGGCGGCATAAACAACATCAGAATCAACAGGGTCAAATTCAAAATCCTGGGTAACAGACATCAAGTTGAATAACTTCCAGCTCTTACCACCATCATAGGTGACAAAGTTCCCGGTCATATCTCCTTTTGAGAATACCAGGTTTGTATTAAAGGGGCTTACAGTTGGTATAAAAACTCCTCCACCTGCACCGGGTCCGATTATGTTCCATTCGTTCTTAATTATCGGATTTTCAATACCTGGTTGAGCTGAGATTCTCGGCCCGCATGAACAGAACAGGAAAAAAAGAAGAATCAACAGTCCTCTAAAAAATGTTATGTGATAATAATACTTTTTCATACTAATGAAGATTTCCGGTTTAGACAGATGAAAAATAGCCCAAAGAGGAGTCTCTCTGGGCTAATCAAACTAACCTAACTTACCCTAACTATGCAAATTACTGGTATGCTGTTGGTTGAGTAGGATAAACATAACTCGTCACATGAGGTGAAGCAGGATTTGCATCCCACCAGAACTTTGACAGTCTGCTGTCGACTCCTATTCGGGTTAATGCATCGTTATAATTGGTACTGTTGGTGGTTTGTTCAGAGACCGGGTATTTTTCCCTTCTCGGAACCTTGCCTTTCAGCTCGGAATTGACATCAGGAGATAATCCTTGTGCAGGATAACCGGTCCTTCTATATTCGCACCAGCCCTGGAATTCATCAGGATACAATGCAATAAGTTTCTGATTCATGATCATTTCAAGTTTTGCATCATTTGATCCTGTCAGAGTATAAATAGGAGTAGCTTTGAAAGCTGTGATTTTTGCATCCTTGATTTCCTTATATGACAGATAGTTTTGTACATCAGCGTCAGTCCACTGGGCACCGATAACGCCATAATGTCCTTCGTAATGCAGATAATTCTTCATAAGATCCGGAATCTGAGGTGCTACCAGGGAATAAAACCATTTAGCCCATTCTATTCCTGCATCGATCCCTTTCTGGTAATAAAAATTCGGGTCGCTGTTGAATCCTGTTGATGGCAATAATCCTCTTAACCTGGCTTCAGCCAGTGCGAAGTAAACCTCTGAACATTTCATAATGGCAGGCGCTACAACAGGGGCTCTCCATAGATCAGAAAGCTGAGATACAGTATTAAATCCCCATGGGTATTTAAATTCTTCGGTCACGTTCCCAAGTGTGGGTTGTCCACGATAATCAATATTCGGAAAAGGATACCCATTAAGTGAGGTTCCTCCCTTAAAAGTGGCTGTAACTGTATCAGCAAAAATACCAATCCTGGGATCTTCATGGATTCCATCATTTCTCAGAATATCGATCAGCACTTTATGAGCCTGTACGCTTTCCTGAACAGTTCCATAGTTAATGATGCGGTAGTATCTGGGATTCAGATGGTCAGGGAAATCGGTATTATTCTTAACGAAGGCGTCATCATCCAGAGTGGTTAACAGGTCAGCCTCAGAAAGATCGCTCATCTGTGCAGTTGCCAGGGCTGGATCGACGTAACTTACACGCAGAGCCAGACGGAGCCTCAAAGAATTGGCCAGTTTTCTCCATTTCCCAGTATCACCATTATAAACAAGGTCTGCTGCACCATAACTGTCTTTGCTGTCATCGAGTTGGGCGGCAGCTTCCTTCAGTTCTTTGAACAGATCAATGTATATACTTTGTTGTGTATCGTATTTCGGAGAAAGTATAACTTTATCAATTGGCAAAGAAGATTCGGAATAAGGAACATCTCCGTAAGTGTCAGTAAGAAGAGAGACATCCCATGCTTTCAGAATTCTGGCAATTGCCTCGTGATTGACAAAGTCAGCTTTATTTGTTTTGGCTTCGATAAGCTGGATGATATTTGAGAGATTATTAAGTTGGTTTGTGTACTGAAAATCCCATTCTCCTGGTGATGCAGCGTTTGTAAAGGGATTATCATCACTTCTGACATCCATTCCGCAATAGGCTCCGTATGTACCGTTACCATATGATCCTGCGCTTACTATACCATTAGCTTCCACATTAGTAAGCAGATAACCAACGTTCACCAGGTCAGCAGTAACTAGCCGCGGATCGGTGTTAAGTGTTTCATATTTTTTCGTACACGCATTTGACAGCAGCAATCCTGAGGCGCATAGGAAAATTATTATTATTTTATTTATTTTTTTCATAGTTCTCATTTTTTCATAGTTAATAATCTACCTAAAACGTTACCTTAAGATTGAGTTGGTACGTACGGGTTGAAGGCATTGAAATGACTTCTTGTCCGGCGTATCCTGAAGAAGTATTAGGTGCAGATTCAGGTGATATTCCCATGCCCTGCATATGTTGTTCCAGGTACATCAGATTTCGTCCGATAAGGCTCAGACTTAACCCTGCAAAAGGTGTTTTAGAAATTATGGCCGGACTAAAACTATATGAAAGAACAATTTCTCGCAGACTGATATAACTACCATCAAGTACAAATTCCTCATCTATTCCGCCCCATGCACGCCCTGCCCAATAGGTTTGTCCGTTAACAGCGACATCATTCTTTACATAGGTAACATTTCCGGAACCATCAGTAACTGCCATAACACCCGGCAATACACCAACCAATGGATATTGTTCTCCTGTTGCAGGATCTATATCATGCAGCCTCCGTCCTTCGGTTGTCCATACTCCTGTACCTTTTGCTTCTTCCTGGTATTTGGTAGCAGAGTAAATTTTATTACCCTGAACAAAGTCAAGCAGTACATTCAGGGAGAATCCCTTGTATGTGAAAATATTGTTAAGACCACCGATCCACTTTGGAGTAATATTTCCAAGAACCTGTGTATTGGTAGTAGGAAGATATGAGCCCCCGGTTACAAGCAATTGCCCGTCAGGTGCTCTCTGGAATGCAGTACCTACAATGTCGCCATAAGGATGTCCGACTCTTGCTTCAGTATTTCCATAAGCTCCCGGTGATAATGGAAGTGTTTCGATACCCGGATACAAGCTGACAACCATGGAATGGTTTCGGGAATAATTTGCATTAATATCCCATGAAAAACCTGATGCTGTTTTTATCGGATTCAGGTTAAGAGCAATTTCGATACCATGATTACGAATTTCACCTGCATTGATTACATCTGTTGTGTAACCGCTGGCGTCGGGAATACCTACATTAAGAATCTGATTGGTAGTTTTTCCGTCATAATATGTTAAATCAATGCCAATACGACTATTCAGAAATCTGAGATCGGCTCCTAATTCCCATGATGTGGTTAACTCATTTTTCAGGTTTAATGCCGGTATCGTGCTATTCATCGACAAAAGAGGCTGACCAGCATAAGTTACTGTGGTAGTGTTGTATCCATTTCGGGTAAGGTAAGGATCGGAATCGTTGCCCACCTGTGCCCAGGAAGCCCTGACTTTCCCAAAAGACAGAATATTTTTAGGAAGAGACTTAAATGCATCAGTAAATACAAAACTGGTGCTGACTGAGGGATAAAAGAAGGAATAATCACTCCTGCCAAGTGCTGAAGACCAGTCATTACGTCCGGTTACATCCAGGAAAAGGTAGTTATTATATGCAATCTCTCCTGTTCCATATACTGATTGCATCTCTTTCTTTGATAAATAATCCCAAGGCCTGATATCCTGACAATTACTGACATCATAAACTCCCGGAGCTTTGAAATTCCTGCTATCCAGCAGTTGTTCTGACCTCTCCTGATATAATATACTTGATCCTATGGAAGCATTTAATGTAAGGTGACTGGTAAGCGGCTTGTTAGCTGTAAGTATAACATCGGCATTAAGATCCTTTACGTTTTTAACATCATTTGTAACCCTACCTTTGGTATTATCTATTCCAAATGAACCAATAGGCCAGTCTCTGTCCTGTTTCTGCTGATAATAATCAATACCGGTTCTGCCCAGCAGGGTTAACCATGGCGTAATTTTTACTGTAGCAGATACCAATCCGATAATCCTGTCTTTTATATCATGGTTTTTCAATTCATTTACCACATAGTAAGGATTGTAATTCACTCCGGGCCAGTTGCCGGGCTGTTTGGTTGTTTCGTAATATTGTTTCAGGAAATCCATAGGTACATATCTGCCCATAGTTACAAATGTCCTTGTAACATTATCACTCGAAGTGCCTAAAGCGGGACGGTTGGTCCCTTCATCACGTATATAGTTAACTTTTGCATCAAACGTTAAGAAACTGTTGACTTCTGTACTAGTTTTCAAAAGTATGGTTTGCTTGTTTGTCTTCCAGTTTGGGATTATGCCGGTCATAGTGGAATTACCAATAGACAGTCTGGCTGTTGTTTTTTCATTTCCCCCTGAGAGCGACAACGTATTTGATGTGCTGTAACCAGTCTTATAGAATTTCTGTACGTTATCGGCAGGTTGAGGCAGAAGCACTACTGTTTTTTTATTTGCATCAGCTGGAAAAACAAACGGATCCACAATTGTTCTCCGTCCGTCAAGTGGCGGGCCCCAGCTATCACCCTGCCATGAATCCATTGTTTCATATTCTTTTCCGCCTATATTGACCATCTCTCCGTAAAGATTGGTCTCCTCGTATCCGTTGGCATAATAATTCTGATATGTAGGGAACAGGTTAAGTGTTTCCATAGTAACGTTTGAGTTAAATTCAACGCCTAATCCTTTCTTTTTGGATCCTGATTTTGTGGTAATCAAAATAACTCCGTTGGCGCCTCGTGAACCATATAATGCTGAAGCGTTAGGGCCTTTCAGCACCTCCATNNGCCGATACCATCACCAAGGTCTGTATCATCCCAGGTACCACCCTGGCCTGCACCGGTGTGGTTTATATTCGTAATTGGAATACCATCAACAACATATAATGGCTGGTTATTTCCAAGTAATGATTTGGCTCCGCGTAAGGTTACTGCAGATGAACCGCCTGTTCCTGATGAGGTATGCGAAACCTGCAATCCGGCTACTTTGGCAGTAAGCATATTATTCAGGTTGACCTCTCTTACTCCACTAAGATCCGTTGTTCCTATCTGCTGCTGAGAGTAACCTAAAGCCTTGACCTCCTTCTTTATACCCAGGGCTGTCACTACAACCTCTCCAAGAAATGCCTCAGAAGTTGACATTGCAAGGTCGAGAGTATTGGAAGCGCCAAGCTCAAGAGTTTCCGTTTTCATGCCAATAAACGAAAAATCGATTTTTTTATATCCTGCGGGGACTTTTAAAATGTATTTTCCAGACACATCTGTAATGGATCCAATCGCTGTTCCGGACACGATAACATTCACTCCAGGCAAAGGTAATCCGTCACCTGCCGAAGTGACTTTACCCGTAATGACTCGCTCCTGAGCGAGTGCACTACCCAGTAAAACCAGGAAGAGGGCAAATGTCAATAATAGTTTTTTTCTCATAGTAATTAGGATTATTTAAGATAATAGAAGGAATTAAATTTCATTTTAATAATTGAATATTGCTGATTTCTAACGTTATATTCTGGTTAGATAAGGAATAGTTAGCTGAAAATGGCAATTCAATAAATTTACGTATCATTATTATTAAATCATTATTGTCTTTTATTTCATTTTATTTGCAGGTAAATATAGTAAATAATTTAAATTACAACATAAAATAATATTTAAATTTTAAAATAAAAAGCTTTTAAAAGATTTACAATATAAGATATTTATAAAAAGTTACAGGTTACGGAAGGTGATGTGAATATATCTTCAGATAGTATTCAAAAATCGTAAATACACTGGTATTCAAGATAATAAACTATCAGTCATTAAAAACCGGCAATTATAAAATGCTGATTATACGAATGGAATCAGGCTTATTAAATTACTATACCAAAATTATCCAGAGCTGACTTCCTGAAAGTTTCGTAATTTTTAAAAGCTTTTGTTCCGCCGGAAGCTGTTGTTGAAATAGCTCCTGCAAGATTACCAAATCTCTGACAAGCAGAAATATTTTCATTTTTAATATACTTAAAAATGAAACCGGCATTAAAACTGTCGCCAGCACCAACAGTATCAACCACTTTCTCGTTTAAGAATGAAGGAAGATCAAATAAATAGTCTTTCTGTACAACAATGGATCCTTTATTCCCTCGCTTAACTACAAGCGTTTCTGTGTATTTTTTAATATAATCTATCGCTTCCTGCAAATCGTTTTTACCAGTTAAATATCTTATTTCCATTTCATTAGGCAAAAATACATTTACATAAGGGAGGATAGCCTCTATGTCCATTTCCCATGTTTCCTTCGGATCCCATTGCATATCAAAAGAAGTGGTCAACCCGAGATTCCGCGCCATTTTGAATAGCTGCCCAAGTCCCTTCCACATCCCTGGTTGCAGGAAATATGAAGAAAAATGAAGATGTCTGGCTTTTTTAAGATCTTCTTCTGTAATATCTTCTATGGTCAGTAAATCCATGGCACCGGGATAGGTAGTATTTGCCCTGTCTTCATCAACGTATAACACAATAGTAGCTCCTGTACCTGCATGCTCATCAGTTTTAACCATAGATACATCCACATGTTTTCTTTTCAGGCTTTCAAGGACAACTTCTCCGAATTTATCGTTTCCAATCTTTCCGAGAAATGCAACTTTCGCACCAAGACTGGAAATGTTGCTGGCAAAGATTGCAGCTGAACTACCAAGTGTCAGAGTCATTCCATGAGCCAATACCTCCTTACCTATTTCCGGAAATTTTTCAATATCACTAAGGATAAGATCAACATTAAGCTCGCCAACCACCAGAACATCAAAGAGTTTTTCCATAATACTTATAAAAATTGAAAATGTGACGGTGAAAAAAAATTATTTGATAATACTCAATTTCCCAAGCTGGTACCAACCATCACTTCCTTTTCCTTCTATAGCCAGGTTTACCCTTGGTTCATGTTTAAGCCTGTCCACAATTGCAATGTGAACATCGCATATTCCCAATGGAAAATTCCAAGGTACATATATAGAATTGTCGAATACAATATCACCTGGCATCCATGCTTTAACGTTGGCATCTGTTGTGATAACAACTGATTTGCTGCCGTTTTTCAGCCTGATAGCCATTGTAAAGTCCTTATAACATGGAGCTACTCCCTGGTTTTCCCACCACGATGTAAATGGCATTTTCCCGTTTTGTCTGACGGCATCGGGGTAAGTAAATCTTCTCAAAGCAAAGCGATAACCCATTTTCCTCAGCCAGTCATCCACCAGGTCCCGCCATTCTGCTGGCACCGGCGAGGATTTGGCATTAAAAGAAGACATATGCCATTTGAGCGACTGATCAAAAATATATTTCACCTCATTCCTTCCATACTTCTGCTCATCCCTCCAGCTCAAGAAAGTACCGCATATCTCAAAACTTAAAGGAGATTTTTTCCAGTCATCCTGCACATTACAATTAATGATCTCACGCGGATAAAAATCATACATATGTGTCCATCCATTCTGCTCCGTTGCCCAGAATCCCAGGTCCCCGATACAATCAACTCTCCAGCCCACAGGAATTTGCGCATCGGCGTAAATATTGGTTTCTTTATCCATTAACATGGCAATAAGCGGAGTTGTTTTGAAAGAATCCGTATATGAATTGACAAGTGCTTCCCTTGCAGTCTTACTCAGAAGTTCAGATCCTGCACCTTCGCCCCATGCA
>PMIL01000192.1:0-7706 GCA_003157075.1 Bacteroidales bacterium
TTGGCATTTGCAGCGGCCAGAAGACTGACCAGGGCATTTGGATATTTCTTAGCGGTAAAAGTATTGGTTGAATTAAAATAGGTATTATCACCATAGGAAACAAACTGAATAATTGCTGTATTCATCCCTATTTCTTTCATTTCCTGAAATTGGTTCTCCCATTCCTGTTTCGACCAATTTTCCTTACCCCAGAAATCTACAAAGGTTCCGGTCAGAGCTTTTTTAGCATCAACCACAATTGTTTGATCCGGCGTAATTACCTTGTTCTTGTTTTTTGAACATGAACATAAAGAAATTATAAGTATGACAGACAGGAAATAATATATAAGCTTTTTCATGGGTTTAATCGTATTTATAATTGTGGAGCTATAATTATTAACCATTAAATGAATCATTTAAACCATTGTGTTATAAGATTTTGACAGTAAGCATGATCACTTTCTTTGAAAGAGATTAAGAGGATTGTTAGGTCCGCTTAATCTCTCTAACTACTTAGCTGCGTAAAAAAACTAAATTATGTTTTAATAAATTATATATCCTTATCCTGAACCAAAATGGGTTCCTTACCTTCAAGATCCTTTTTAGCAAACCGGGCTGTAACAGTTTTAACTTCACCTGGAAGCAAACTAAAGAAATTATCACTCCAGAACGTTGGCAATATTTCTTCACCTCCCTCTCCTTTTGTAATCATTAACCTGTTGAAAAAAGCCAGTTTGTCTGATGGGTTTCTAACCGTAACTTTCATTACCACATCATCATATTCATAAGAGATCACCCGGGTCATCTCAAGATTGACCTTTTCCATTTTAGTTATTTTTCTGAAGTCATCTTTGCCGGTTGAAGAGAACCAGTAAAAATTATCTGAAACAGTATATCCTTTTTGATCTTTTAGTTCAAGCTTTACAAAATAGATTGGTGACAAGCCTTCTATTTTGGGTAATTTGAAAAGCTCTTTGTAACAATCTTCATTAATAGTAAGTTTNNGCTCCATTGCTTTCTTAGCATAAAAATATCCTGCATTAGGATTCAGGAACCAGTCATAAATCTGCCATAATACCTGGGGCCATGTAGCATTTAGTTTCCATATCATTACTCCTGAGGTAATATCCCACATGCGATGGTTTGCAGCTTCATACATTGCCCGGTAACTTCCAGCATTTACATATTGCGCATTGCGGATGTACTCTTCGGCGGTTGAAGGTTGACCAAATTCCTCTCTTATTGCATGGTCATAAGCTTTGAATGCATAGCCGTCTCCATCCCAGGCATCATGATATGCCCATTTTTTATCCAATGGATATATATCATTTTTCGTACCCATACCAAGGTCGAAGATGTATTTTTTCATACTTGCCAGAGTCGATATTGCCGGAACTCCCATTTCGTTACGAAACATCTGTTGTTTGACTTCGAGCACCATGTTGTAGTAGTATGTATGAGGATACCACGTGTAATCCGGTAGACCCTCATCGGTTGTTCCCGTAGGAAGGTCTGGTTTCATATAAGGAGTAAGTTTATCCACATCCCAGCCATAACTTGATGTAGCTACAAATGGTCTTGTCGGATCGAATTTTTTAATGTACTCACGCAATGGTACATAAATTTCCTCACGTACAAGGGATTCATTTGCAATTGCCCATAAAACAAGACTTGGGTGATTACGATATCTTTTTACTATATCATATGAGTTTTTAAGAGACAGTTTGGCGTCAAGAGGGTTGGCGAAACTTTTTGTTCCGGGATAGCTCGTCCAACACTGATAGAATGTTTCCCACATCAGTAGTCCGTATTTATCATAGACATCCATAACCTGATCGGGAGGAGAAGGCATGTCTTCGGTACCAATCATATTAACATTTGACTCTGCCATTAAACGGCCTTCATTGTACATTCTTTTCTCGTTCATATCAAGCATCATATCGGGTTGAATCCATCCGCCTCTACAGAATATTCTTTGACCATTTACCCAGAAAATACGCCCGAAATCGCCGTTAATCTCTTTAAAAGTATTGGTTATTTCCCTTATACCGAATGTAGTATTTTTAATATCGGATACTTTACCATCAATTTCAAAAACCAGTTTCAGATTATGCAAATACTGTTTCCCATAACCATTCGGCCACCACAGATACGGGTTATTAATAGTTAATTGAGAATATTCTTTGGGTGAAAATGAAATAGTCAGAGTTTTGCCAGCAGGTATCTCCACTTCTCTCTCGAAGGTTATAGTTTTTAATTTGCCCGGCATTTGCTTTTTATAAGTATAGAAATCGACCTCATTAATCAAATCGATACTACCCTTTAAAATGCCTTTTTTCGGAGAAGTTCCTGAATTTTGAAGATCTGCTGAAACCGTTATATTGGCGCGGGTCGTATCGGGCAAGGGAAGATCAGTTACGATGTAAGGATCAATTATATCCACATCATTGGTATAAGTCAGATATACATTCTGATAGATACCCATATTCCGGTCCCTGACAACGGGTGCACAATCCCATCCTGCTGAAAATTTTAGTGTTATATCTTTAAAAATATCTTCTCCCTGGCCGCGGAATTTACCGAAGGGCTCAAACAAGTAGCCAGGATTAGGTGTTCCAACATGATCAACCTGGTGAATTTTTACGGCGAGCACATTTTCACCATCAAAATCCGCATAGTTAGTAATATCATATCTGAATCGCTGGAACATACCGGCCATTTCCTGCGAGTTGGCTATTTGTTTGCCATTCAGCCAAAGATCAGCACGGTAATTAATACCATCGAAATTCAGCCATATTTTTTTGGCCCTATTTTCCTGAGAGATCCGGAATGTTGTTCTAAACCAGTAAGGGTCCTTAAAAGCATTGGGATGATCCTTCAGATGGCTGTATTTACCTAAATCCAAGCGTTTGCTTAGAGTGTCTGATGCATCAGGAATGCGAAGATCGTTCAAATCGAAGTGAGGGTCAGGATATATGCCTGCTTTTACCAAAGCCCTTAATACAGTAGTAGGAACTTCTGCGTTAGTCCATTTATCATCATTAAAACCTGAAGAAGATATAACACTTTCTTTTTCAGAAACCTGTGTTGATGACTCAAGTTTCCATTCCTTTAATAGTTGCTTTTTATCAGCAGTTATTAAATGCTTATCTTTATCATTACCAGGTGATTGAAGCGTCAATACAGAAACTGTAAACAATAATAATAAGATTCTTTTCATTTTTTTTACTGATTATTTCCGATTATAAGGCAGGCTGCACCAATGAAACCAGCAAAGTCGCCTAACTCAGCCGGAACAATTTTTGTCTTTTGAGAGGGTACCGGGCAAATCCATTTCTTCAAAGTTTCTTCCATTGAAGTTTTAAAAAAATTATATGCGCTGGTTATAGAACCGCCAATAACAACAATATCGGGATCAATCATATTAATTGACCATGATAGCGGTACAGCAAGATGTGCGCCAAATTCTTTCCATGTTTGCAAAGCTTGTTCATCACCCTTAACAGCCAGGTTAAAAACATCAAGAGATGATTTGTCCGCTCCTGAAATGGATTTGTAAATCTTTGAAACACCAGCACCTGAAATAAAATCCTCGATAGTACCTGACTGGTACGGCGAGGGCCAGATTTCTGCTGCCGTGCCTGTTGAACCATTAAATATTTTTCTGTCAATTACGATAGCGCATCCAAGTCCGGTTCCTAAAGTAAAACCAATCACATTTTTTCGATTTGCCGCTGCACCAAAAATACATTCTCCTAATATCAGACAATTGGCATCATTATTTAAACAAACGGGTACTCCGAAATAATCTTCAATGGTTTTGCGAAGGGGGAAAAAATGCATGGTCGGCAATTGAGGACATTCAAGAATAACTCCCCCATCAATATCCAATGGACCTGTTGCGCCTATGCCAATACCCATAACATCGCTGATGGACAACCCTATATTACTTAATGAAAGCTCAACGGAATTTGTAATCCTTTTTATAATCCTCTCAACCGGCTCAGCACCTCCTGTTTGGACTTTAACTGGTGTACCAAGTACTTTGCCATCGGGACTTATAATGCCGGTCATTATTTTAGTTCCTCCCAGGTCAACGCCGATAATAATTTTACTACTCATTAACGTTTTGCTATTCTTTTATATCTAATTTACCTTTACCCCGGTATGCCAAAATAAAAACGTAGATAAATGCCAATAAATTGATTGACATACCCCATTTCATGCTTAAATGCTGACCAGTAAACCCTACCAGCCAGCTTATGAAAGCACCTCCAACAATTGCAGTTCCTAAAATACCTGAAATAGTCCCATGATTTTCTTTAAAACTATTAATAGCTGCACTGAATATGGAGGTAAATGAAGCACAGGTAAAGTAACCTACCAGTGCAAATGCTACAAGTGCCGTGTTTGCGTTTCCTGTTATAGCTACAATCAATGCGATTATTGTACCAAGACTGTGGAAGATAAAGATCTTTTTCTCACTTATAAATTTCATCATTGGCGAAATAATCAACCTTCCACAAGCCTGGAATAACCAGAACAGTGCNNAACGCCGTGTATCTTATTCATGTAGGTCATTATGTATGACGAAACGCCTACTTCGGCACCTACATAAAGGAATATTCCCAAACCGTACGTTATAATAATTGGATTCTTTAGCAGAATGCCTATTTTGGAAAAATTAATTTTCTCCTCCTCATTGAGCCGTACTTCAGGAAATTTTGAGAATGCCAACAATATCAGGAGAACAGCATTAATGACTCCAAATAGAAGATAAACTGTTTTCCAGGAAAATCCATTAGTTTGCATTAGAGGTACCAGTAACGGACTAAATGCATAACCTAACGCCCCGATTCCTATAACAATTGTGAGGTTCGCTGTATATCTGTTGGGAGTATCCAGTTCTCTGATAAAAGGATTGCCTGCTACCTGAATTGCCGTGACTCCCACTCCCACCAAAAAAATTACCAATATTATAATGATATAATGGTTACTTATGTAAAAAAGGAATGATCCTGCCGCCATTAAAAGAGTCCCCAATAGTAAAATGCTTTTTGCACTGTATTTATCCATAGCCATTCCAAATGGAATTGACGTCAGTCCATACGACAAAAAGAATGCAAATGGAAGTAAGGCAGCAATAGTAAGAGAGACATTATAGTCAACCTGAAATTTATCAATGATCACACCAATTACAGAAGTAAGCAAACCAAATGATACATAGAGTAATATGGTTACAACCAAAAGGAATGAATTTTTCTTTGAGTGTACCATATTCTATTCTGTGGTTGTTATTTTGGCCCCGCGATAAAAATTTCCTGCCTCACTATCCTTTGATTTTGCATAGGAATCAATAAACAACTGGACCGGAATAATGCTTTGAATGGAGAATAGGAACTCGTCGGGTTCATTAATAAATATTTGCATAATATTTTTATTTGAAATCGGAAGTTTTTTATTGGTAATGATCAGGACTTTACCTCCAAATTCATTTATGTCTTCAGCCATTTTGATGCTCTGAGAATAGGTTTTTCCATCTGCCGCAAAAAGTATAGCTTTAAATCCTTCAGATACCATCTCCATAGGGCCATGTCTGAATTCGCCGCCCAAAATGCCTGTAGCAGGAATCCTGGTAGCTTCCTTGAACATCAGGGCGCTTTGGCTGGCTGTTGAAAATGACGGGCCTCTTGCGATGATTTGTATCGTCTGTATATCTCCTAAAAATGTCAGTGCATCATTCATCCATAATTGATAATTGGCAAGTGTTGTCTTAAAATTGGCAATAAGATCTTTAATCATCTTTTTTCTTTCATCATTCCAGGTACCTGCTAAATACCATCCTAAAATAAAGGAAACAAGTGTTGTTACAACATATGTTTTAGTAGAAGTCATTTCTTCTGTTCCAGCCATACCGAGTAGTGCAATATCTGATCTTTTAGCAAGAGTACTATCAGCTTCATTAGTAATCCCCACGCAAAAAACATTTGAAGGAAGCTGATTTAACAGTTGCGTCACTTCAAAGCTTTCACCTGACTGAGATAAACTTATCAGCAAAGTCTTCTTCCTGAATAAATTGAGATTATAATGCAATAATTCGCTGGAATTAATCACAAATGAACTTATTTTCAAACTGTTGAACAGAATTGAGGCAGCATGGGATGTAAAATAGGAACTTCCCATTCCTGTAAATATTATTTGCTCAAAGCGTTCAGCCTTTATGGTATTGTTCAATTTTTCAAGCAGGTCTTTTCCNNAATTTTTTCATATTATTTAAGTTTTATCATTCGCATTACCCAAACACTGTCTATTGAAAACCTATGAACCACATTAGCATCCCAGCTACATTTATCTCGCGGAAGAATTAACTGGTCGTCAACAATTGCAGAGTAGGTTGACTTCTGCCCGAGAAGGGCACAGCTACCTACAACCACTAAAGTAAGGAGCATTGCTATTTTTTCCCCCTCCATATGTTTGTATTATAAAAATTGTTTATACAATAAATACTTGAACATCGTAATCAGCAAATTTTTTTAATTCGTTTTCTGATAATTTTTTTGTGGTTATTATGCTGTTGACTTCACTCACCTTTGAAATAACTCCCAAACTTCTTCTTCCGAATTTCGAGGCATCAACTACGAGAATTATTTCGCCTGACATTTCCATCATTACTCGACTTGTATTAGCTTCTAAAATGTTGGGTGTTGTCAGTCCCACTTCAAAATCAATTCCATCAACTCCAATGAACAATTTGTCTGCTGATATTTTCCGTAATACATCATCGGCCAAAGGGCCAACAAGCGTTGAGGTTTCTTTGAGCAGTGATCCTCCAATTAATATCACATCAATGTCACTATTCAGCAGTATGCTGACAATGTTAATTGCATTGGTAATGACCGTAATCCCTTTCATATGCTTTATTTCTTTTGCAATAAAGCTGGTTGTAGAACCTGAGTCCAGAATAATTGTATCACCTTCATAAATGAGTTTGGCAGCCTTTTTTGCGATCCGGATTTTTTCCTCAAGGTTGAGTTTCTCCTTCTCGTTTAATGCTAAACCGTGAAAGAGCTTTCTTGGTTTTATAGCTCCCCCGTGAGTCCTTTTCAGTAAACCTCTCTGTTCAAGAATTGCAATATCCTTTCGGATAGTTACTGATGTTGTATTTAAGATTTCAGGAAGATTTTTTGTTACTAAACGGTCTTCTTTTTCGAGAAGTGCTATGATTTTCTCAAGCCGTTCTTCCTGAAATACAACATTATTATTCCCGTTCTTTGTACTTTTCATATACTTATTGTTTAATATTCTTTTCTCCCCCGGTTCCATCCGGAGGAAATAGTCTGCAATTCAACTGTTATTGCATTTAATAAAAACAACAGAAAAACGTATTTAAAAGAAGTTATGGATTATATCCTTTGCGTTTGAAGCTCCATCCCCAACCGGTTCCCCCATCTTTCTGATCCTGCCATAGTACCATTAAGTCATCTGTAAGAAGTTTTATTTCGAAAACACCGGTGGCAGTGGCAGCTGGATTTGTACAATCGATAGCGTAATCCAAAATAAATGGATCAACAATCGTAATTGTCTTATCAGGGCCATTGACAACAAATGTACCTTTTACGCCTTCATCACCGGCTACATGATGGTAAGTATAATTGATGCTCCCTCCATTAAAGTCAAATACCATTTCACCATTAATGTCAGGGGTAATCCGGGTACATTGTCCCCAG
>PMIL01000192.1:7777-19593 GCA_003157075.1 Bacteroidales bacterium
TGTCCGCCTTCACCATAGATATTGCATGATACATTATAGGTGTTTGGAAAAGGATAATAAGAGGAAACCTTCTGTGGCCCCACGAGCTTCTGTCCATTTCCAAAATCCCAGTAGCAAATAAAACCATTATCTGCCACAGCGCTAAAATATGGATTAAAAGGATCAGTGGCGTCAATGACGATACTGGCGTTAGATGGAGGAGGAGCAATTTTCCCGATTCTATCGGCTTGCGGTTCACAGGAAAATAAGAATATCAATGTTAATCCTGTTATTATTGTAAATACTGTTTTTTTCATNNGACTCTAATAAGGATTTTTAGTAAGGTTGGGGTTCAGGTCTCTTTGAATACGAGGTATTGGAAAATAGCGTTTATTATCCGTATAGCCTTCCATCAGGTTTCCACGACCGGTACGGACGAGGTCCCAATATCGATGACTTTCCAGTCCAAGTTCAACTCTACGCTCATGGTAAACTGCAGCCAGAGGGTCAGAAATTGTCGTGTGGCCCATGTTAACCCTGAACCGGACACTATCTAAAGGTGATTGCCAATTTCCACCTGTATGGGCTCTTGCCTCTGCCTGCCAGAGAAATACCTCAGCATAGCGAATCTCCCTGGTATTCAAAGGTGACTGATCAGGTAACTCACCTCTTTTACTTGCGGGAAGCTGTCCTTTACGTTTATTATATCCGGTAATTGCATCAGGATTGTGAACCGGGTCTTGCCGGGTATAAATAATTGTTTCATCAGGCGTGCCTTTCCATAGGGTATCGCCATCAGAAATTATTGTCCATTTTCTGCGAATATCACCCGTTTCGAATTCATTATAAAAATCCTGTGTAGGTTGATCGAATCCCCATCCAATGCCATCCCAACGAGATTCCTGATAAATCTCGGCATAGGTTGCCTCGCCCATATCATAGGGAGCATTAGGGAAAACTTTTCTTTGAATATCGAAAATAGATTCCATACCATTATCGGTTTCAACAATAAAAAGATCACCATAATTTGGTTGTAAGCGATATTCTTTTGAAGCAATAATTTGTGTTGCCAAAGCATCAGCCTCAGTCCATTTTTCCTGGTAAATATATGCTTTTGTTAAAAGTGCAGCTGCAGATCCCCATGTTGCACGGCCTAAATCATCAGCTGACATCGCACTTTTCAGTGGCAAATCCGGAATTGCCGCTTTGAGGTCACTTTCTATGAATGTCCAACATTCTTCAATTGTATTTCGGGGATTAGAATATTCTGAAGGTACTAAGATATGATCTACTATTGGTATTCCTCCAAATATCCTTACCAGACAGAAGTTGTAATAAGCCCTCAAAAACTTAGACTCTGCAATAAGGCGTTTCTGAACATCAGCGCTTATTTTACTATTATCAGTTACTCCTTTGATAAGCTTGTTGGCGCGATTTATCCCTACATAAAGGTCAGACCAGACAGATTCAAGTACTGCAGTCTGTTCTGATGCCTGAAAATGCTCCAGATCGTACATCTGAGGCTGATCGCCGTCACCTCCGCCTCCTTTTACCGCATCGTCTGAGACAACATCTCCTATAGCCCACTCAAGGTATTGAGAATAATTACCCCATCCTGCAGGGTCATATACCCCAGGTAATACCGATAGCGCAGCAGCATCATTTTCAAAGAAAATCGCATCAGTTATACTGGGCACGGGTGTATCTAAAAATTTATCCGGCTTGCAGGCCTGGAAACCCAGTAACATGCAAACAACTATTACGCTATAAGAAAATATATTTTTCATTGACTTAAGTTTTTAATAATGAGAATTTAAAAAGTAACATTCAAACCTAAGCTATAAGCTCTGCCCTGAGGATAAACTCCACGGTCAACACCTATTTCAAGAGGTCCGTTAATACCAATTTCAGGATCGAGGCCTGTATATTTGGTAAAGGTCAGGAGGTTCTGTGCATTTAAATATATACGCACATTAGTTACATGCATTTTGGATGCCAGGCTCTTATTGAGACTATATCCCAATTGAAGTGTTTTAATCCTGAAATAGGATCCGTCTTCAATAAAACGATCCGAGATATATCCGTTATTAACATCATTGGCAGCCATACGCGGATAGCGGGCATCGGTTTGAGTACCTTCACCAACCCAACGGTTAATCATATCCCTTGAAAGGTTCCAGGCTGCAGTTGAGGATTTGGTATATATGGCGGGCCCGTTAAAAAGCTTATTGCCATAAACACCCTGAAATGTTGTACTTAAATCAAAACCTTTATATGAAAAGTTTGCATTAAAGGAATAAGTAAATTTTGGCAACGGGCTTCCAAGTTTTACTACATCCAGTTCACCATTCTTATCGGCATCAACATATCTTATATCGCCGGGAGACACGTTTTTTTGAGCTGTTTGTGCATCAATTTCTGCCTGATTCTGGAACAAACCATCGGTTTTATATCCGTAAAACTGAGCTATAGGCGCACCCGAATAAGTTCTCTCTAAATAAGCCATATTGGCAAATGAGGCGCTGGAAATAAAACCCTGTATTACGCCCAGACTTACTACCTTATTTTTGATTGTGCTGAAATTTCCGCCAAAAGAGTAGGTGAAGTCGTGATCCATATTTCTATACTCTAAAGAGAGTTCAATGCCTGAATTCTTCATTTCACCGGCATTTTGATACGGACTATTTTCAATTCCGGTTTGCCCCGGAGTTGGAACCTGCAGTAACATCCCGGTTGTGTTTCTTATATAATATTCTATTGTACCTGATAGTTTGCTATTGAGTACACTAAAATCAACGCCGAAGTTTGTAGTTGTCGTTTTTTCCCACCTTAGTTCCGGATTCCCCACACCAGGGAAAGAGTAACCGGGATGCAGTACACCACCCCATATATAGTCAGCACCCGAGCTTGCGGTGGTTAAATAATCATAAGAACCGACACTTCCCTGATTGCCAATTTGACCCCAACCGACTCTTAATTTAAGACTGTTGACAAAAGCGACGGATTTCAGGAAAGGTTCTTCAGACATTTTCCATCCAAGAGAGAATGAAGGGAAATAATCCCATCTTTTCCCTTTAAGAAATTTCGATGAACCGTCTGCCCGGAAATTGGAAGTTAATAAATACTTATCCTTAAAGCTATAGTTTAATCTTGCCAAAAATGAATACTGACGCGATTGAGAGTAGGATCCATTAACCCTTGCTGAATTGTTACCGGAAGCGTTATCGATGGTTATAGCATCGTAATCTTTAGGCAGACCACTTACTGCAATGCCACTCTCCTTGTAATCGTCGCCAAAACTTTCAGTTCCGGCTAACGCTGAAATAGAATGGTTACCAAATTTCTTTTCATAATTCAATGTATTTGTCCATTGCAGAATATAATTCTTTCCATAGTAATCGCTTAATGAACTTTTAGCATTTTGCTGTGCGTTAAACACGTAATATACCGGAATATAGTCTCTTGCATCACTATAGGTGTATTCAAATGAATAATCTGTCTTGAACACTAATCCTTTTAGTAAGGTTATATCGGCGAATACGTTACCTAATGTTCTATATGTAATATTTTCGTTATTATAATATTCAATTGTGGCAGCCGGGTTAAATGTGTCGTTATATATACTTTTTGTGAAAGTGCCATCAGCGTTTCGGACCGATGTTGCCGGGTCCCTGACCATAGCTGTCAGCAGAGGACCTGTCCACTCATCACTTGGAGGCGGATTATGGCTGGTTGTTTTAATAAGGGTAATATTTTCACCTACTTTTAACCATGGTTTAACATCGAGAGTTGAGTTACTGCGAAGTGTGAGTCTGTTGTAACTGGTCTTTTTAATAATACCTTCCTGATCAAACTTGTTAACGCTTAAAAAGTAACTGCCTTTTTCACTGCCTCCTGAAATAGAAAGGTCAACATTTGAGATAGAAGCATTTTCATTCGAAATCTCTTTAAACCAATTGGTTGTTGGTAGTTTTGAAGGATCCGTAACTATCGGCGCATAACCTTTGGCAATCAAAGCTTCGTTTCTTAAATATGCCCATGTCGGACCGTCCATAACATTTGAAGAACGCCATGCATTTTGTACACCAACATATGAAGAGAAATTAACCACAGCATCCCCTTTGGAGCCTTTCTTGGTTGTTAAAATGATGACGCCATTTGCACCTCGTGAACCATAAATGGCAGTGGCTGAAGCATCTTTCAATACCTGCATTGATTCTATATCATTTGGGTTAACAAAATCGATGTCATTTACCATCATACCGTCAACAACAAATAGTGGGTCAGAATTATTTATGGTTCCAATTCCACGTATCCTGATTGTAACTCCAGCACCCGGAGCCCCGGAACTGGAGCTAACATCAACTCCAGCAACCTGGCCTTGTAAAGCCTGACTGACGGAACTTACGTTCCTTTCACTCAGTTCTTTTATATTAACAGTAGAAATAGAGCCGGTCAAATCACTTTTTTTCTGCGTCCCGTAACCTACTACAATCACTTCGTCAAGATTTTTAAAGTTTTCTACTAAGGCTACATTAATTTTCGTTTGATTTTTAATTTGAACAGCCTGTGTTAAGTATCCTATAAACGAAAATTGCAGCAGAGAATCCCTGGGTTGAACATCAATTGAATAGTGCCCGTCAATATTGGTTGTAACACCTCTGGTTGTACCAGGGACTACAATACTTACTCCGGCAAGCTTTTCGTTGGTCATCTTATTAGTGATTGTACCCTCAACAGTTCGCATGCTTTTAGTTTGACCTTCCAGTAAAACCGGGGCAACCATAATAAAAAATAAGTATAGGTATAGTTTTTTCATAAGTATGGTTTGTTAATTCGTCCTTTAATGAATGCAATATTAAATAAAAAAACTAAACGAAACAATACAAAAGTATATTTAAATAAATAAAACTAAATAAATGTTTTAGCATACCTGAGTTTCTGTTTCAATTTGTTTTGTTATGAATTTATTTCGAATAGGATATCATTGATACTGGAACACCAGCGCCCTCAAAACAAAAACCCGTAAGACGTTGATCTTACGGGTTCTGCTATTTTAGGAAGTGATAAGATTTCTTGATTTGACAGCGAAACCCACTTTAGAGAGAGTTAGAGATCTTTTCATTAATGGTATTACATCTGCACCACTAAGTAATCAAAAAATGAATCAGTATATGAAAATAATTTGCCAGCTTGCTGGAATAACAAGTAAAAGATCGATTGTAGATCTGATCTTACCCAAAGCAGGAAAAGTGGGTCTTGCTGAAAACAGTGACATTGGCAAGAGTTCTTTCTTTAGACATCTCGCTATGAACATCGATTCCGGAAATGACAAATTCCACTACAAAAAAATAAAGTATAAGCCTGTATAATAATAACATACAGGTTTTTTTATGGGAACCATAAGGGTAACTTTTGCCTTTATTATTTTCCCAATCCTGTATCCTCAGGTAAGGATCCCGGCATTTAGTTTTTAATCTCACTTAAGATTTTGTTTAATTTTTATCCTGAATGGTTTTTGATGTGACGAGCTATTTCAGAATAAAACAAAGAATTTGATATGAATTTATTTTTTTGGTTAACGTTTATTTAAGTTTTAATTTTGATATAGATTAAGAAATTTGTTCTTTAACTTTCTTCATTCATTATCAAAATGGCAAGTATAATACCTGGTTACGAGTATGATATCTTCATTAGCTATCGCCAGAAGGACAATAAGTACGATGGCTGGGTTACAGAATTTGTCGAACATCTTAAAAATGAAATTGAGGCGACTTTCAAAGAAGATGTTTCAATCTATTTTGATGAAAACCCACATGACGGTCTGCTTGAGATTTATAATGTGGATAAGAGTCTCGAATTGAAATTAAAATCACTTGTTTTTATTCCAATCATTTCTCAAACTTATTGCGACCCCAAAAGTTTCGCCTGGCAGAATGAATTTGTCGCTTTTAACAGGATTGCCCTGACTGATCCGTTAGGAAAAGATGTAAAGCTTGTAAATGGAAATATATGCAGCAGAATAATTCCTGTAAAGATACATGAGCTGGATACTTCTGATATTGAACTCTTTGAAAGGGAAATTGGTAGCAGGATCAGGTCAATTGAATTTATTTACGAAAGTGCTGGTGTGAATAGGCCCTTGAAACCCTCTGATAATCCTGATAAAAATCTTAACAAAACTTTCTATCGCGATCAGATTAACAAGGTGGCAAATACCGTAAAAGATGTAATTTATGGCCTTCATCCCGATCCTGAAAGAAGAGCAACTAAATCCTATCACACAAGAGGTATTGCGGATTTTTCCGAAAATCTGCAGCCTGCCGCAACCACTAAAACCTTTCTAAGTAAGAGAGTTTACAAAGCTACTGTTCTGCTGGCCTCAATAGGAATTATCCTGATCCTGGCAGTTTTATTTATTTATCCAAAGCATAAAAGGAAACCAGAAGCCGGATTAATGTCCGCTGAGACAGTTAATAAAGCTATAGCTGTTTTGCCAGTATCCAATTTTACAGGCAATCCTGACCTGGATTATATTGCTTCAGGGATTCAGGATGCTTTAATTGGTGAATTAGGCAAGTTAAGCAACCTGACAGTCAGGCCGGAACAATCAACGCTACAATTCTCTAAAAGCCAGGAATCAATTCAGCAGATTGCTAAAAAACTGAGCGTCAATAATATTATTGAATCTACAATAAAAGGGTCGGAAGATAATCTCCAGATAGAAGTCAGGTTAGTTGAAGCTTTCCCATCAGAAAAATATGTATGGAGTTCAACCTTCAGTCAGAATTGGAATAACATAGGATCAGTTTATAACGATATAGTACGACATATTATGGACGGCCTACAGGTTAAAGTAAATCCCCAGGATGATAAAAAACTGGCAAGTAACAGGGAGCATAACCCTGAGATTCTTAAAGCTTATAACAGGGGAATTTACTTCATGAAAAAAAACACCAAGGAAGATTTTGAAAAAGGGATAAAATACTTTAATGACGCAATAGAAATTGATCCAGCAGATCCTTTGCCTTATGTTGGACTCGCTATTGGTTATGGTACGGCAAGCCACACATCTGGCACGGATGAAAATGCCTCAGCCAAAGCAAAAAGCTATGCCTTAAAAGCTCTTTCAATTGATTCGACCCTTACTGATGCATACGTCGTACTTGCGGAGAGGTATCTTTATACCGAATGGGATTTCCCTGCAACAGAACATTGTTTAAAACGTGCTATGGAACTTAATCCGAATATACCATCGGTCCACTATCTTTTCGGATGGTATTATGTTCTGCTGAACAACCCTAATCAAGCCATCTCTGAAATGAAAAAGGCAGTTGAAATTGATCCGACAGATCCGGTCAGCCAGGGTTATCTTGCATGGCTTTATATGGATTTTGCCCGTTTTGATGATGTCATAACCGAAGCACGAAAACTTTTGCAGTTACAGTCTGACAGTACTCTCGCATTTTATCTTATCGGATCAGCGTATGCTGAAATGGGGATGTTTTATGAAGCAATTGAAATACACAGGAAAGGACTTGCCATTAGTCCTGCCTACGAAAGCGGACTTGGAATAGCTTACGCCCGGGCCGGTCAAAAAGAAAAAGCGCTTGAGGTCGTTGCAAAAATGGAAAAGCAACTGGATCAATGGTGGTATGCCTGGGGACTGGCAGAATTATACGCTACACTTGGAGAAAAACAAAAGGCAATAGACTGTCTTGAGATTGCCTATAAAAAACATGGAGATTTTATTCCATGGATGAATAATGGTGATATATACTTTAAACCTCTGAAGAACGAACAAAGATTTAAGGATATTATAAACAAGTTGAATCTTCCGGTATAAAGGGCAATTCTTCCATTACAACGTCCGTCAACAAGAAATTTAAAGACCCCTGTAAATCGTTGATCTACAGGGGTCTGCGATTTTAAGAAGTGGTGCCACCAGGAATCGAACCGGGGACACATGGATTTTCAGTCCATTGCTCTACCGACTGAGCTATGGCACCTCCTTTTCGGACTGCAAATATATATCTCAAATCCGAGTAACCAAATACTTTGGTAAAAAAAAACATCTTTATTTCATTGTTTAGGCTAAAACAGGTTGAATTAAGTAATTGAAATAGGTTGAAATAGGTTGAAAGAAAAAATTGTAATAAGTTGAAGCAGGCTGAAATATATAATTTAATGGGCTGAAATAGCCTAACTCATTACCTCTATTTCTTCTATTTCCATTTATTTCTTTTTCCCCATCTATTTCTCAGATTTCCAATTCTATTTGGAATCATTTTAATGTTGTGGTACCTTTGCCTCCTTACTAAAAAGAAAAGATGGATCTTCTCCTTAACACTCTCGATAACGGCATCAGACTGGTTCATTACCGCATCCCGGGATTAGTTGCCCACTGTGGGCTTATTATCAATACCGGTTCCCGCGATGAAACCGTACCTGAACATGGAATAGCACACTTTATTGAGCACATGCTTTTTAAAGGAACGAAGAAAAGAAAAGCTTATCACATTCTCAGCCGGCTTGAAGACGTGGGGGGTGAACTCAATGCGTATACAACAAAGGAAGAAACAGCAATCCATGCTTCATTTCTTAAGGAGGATTATGAGAGAGCAATCGAATTGATAAGTGATATATCCTTCAATTCTGTTTTTCCCGAAAAAGAGATTGAGAAAGAAAAAGATGTAGTAATTGAAGAGATAAACTCCTATCTCGATAATCCATCGGAACTAATATTTGATGATTTCGAAGAGCTGATCTTCTCAAACCAGCCTATAGGCCGTAACATTCTCGGTACACCTGATTCTGTAAAATCATTCTCGCAGAAGAGTATTAAGAGCTTTATCTCAAAGAATTACAATACCAGCCAGATGGTATTCTGCTCAGTAGGCAACATCGCTGATGAAAAAATACTGAA
This sequence comes from Bacteroidales bacterium, assembly GCA_003157075.1. GTDB lineage: Bacteria > Bacteroidota > Bacteroidia > Bacteroidales > VadinHA17 > LD21. Next base: position 16,683 of record PMIL01000192.1, read on the forward strand.
GCTGTTCAGATTAAATTTTGAGAACATCGTTACCGAAAAACAGACTGAAAAAATCAACAGGAGCTGGTTATATAAACCTGCTTCAGTTACAAAAAAAATGAATACTTACCAGAATCATTGCATCATGGGAAATCTGGCATATGATCTTAAGGATAACCGCAGAATGGGTATGTTTCTTCTGAACAATATTCTTGGCGGTCAGGGACTGAATTCAAGGCTGAACTTATCATTGCGCGAAAAACATGGCTTTGCTTATAATGTTGAATCGAGTTATAGTCCCTATAATGATACTGGCATCTTTTCAATTTATTTTGGAACGGATAGTCAGTACTTAAACAAAAGTATTGCGATAGCACTTATTGAGCTTGGAAAACTGCGGAATACAAAACTCGGAACTATTCAGCTCAGCAAAGCAAAAAGCCAGATAAAAGGCTATCTGGCAAGGGGTTATGAAAACCATGAAAGTCTTATGCTAAGTTTGGGAAAGAGCCTCCTGATATTCAATAAAATTGACAGTATTGAAGATCTGTGTAATAAAATTGATGCAGTAACTGCATCTGAATTGCTCGAGACTGCAAACGATATTTTTAATCCTGAGAAACTATCGACATTGATATACAAATAGCCGGAAGACGGAAGTCGGAAGACCGAAGTTAAAAAATCCTTCGAGCTTACCACTTCTGACTTCGGACTTCTGACTTATTTTCAAACTATGAACAAAAAACTTGAACAATATATAGAGCAATTTTCTACACCGGAAAATCCGGTTCTCGAAGATCTTTACAGGCAGACGCATATCAGGTTTATTAATCCGAATATGGTATCAGGCCATATTCAGGGATTATTTCTTGAATTCATTTCTCTGATGATCAGACCTGAGAATATTCTTGAAATCGGTACATTCACCGGCTATTCTGCAATATGTCTGTCTAAGGGCCTGAAGCCGGGCGGTAAACTTATAACGATTGAATTAAATGATGAATTGTCTGAGTTTGCCCATTCTTTCATTTGCCGGGCTGGAGCAGAAGCAAAGATCATACAACTGACAGGTAAAGCGCAGGATATAATTCCCGGCCTTGACAGGATGTTTGACCTGGTATTTATTGACGGAGATAAAAGAGAATATATTGAATATTATAAACTTATTATTGAGAAGGTAAAGCCCGGAGGTTTCATTCTTGCCGATAATGTATTGTGGGGGGGACAGGTTCTGGATAATGAATCAAATGATCCCCAGACAAGGGGTATAATCAATTTTAATGCAATGATACGGGCTGAATCAATAATTGAGGAAGTCATCATCCCAATTCGTGATGGAATGATGCTTATAAAAAAGAAGGCTTAATGGTACAATGGCTCAACAGCTTAAAGGTAAAACAGAGGTGTTTTTTATGATGTACACCTTTGAGCCATTGTGCCATTGCGCCTTTGCGCCGATTAAAATTGGTACAGTTTTTGCTTTAACAAAAAGAAAATATCATATGAAAAAAACATTCTTTTTTCTTCTACTTACTTTAAGTGTAATTTATCTTAATGCACAGACAAACAAGCTGGACAAGCCTCGGACCTCGGAACAGAATAATACTGCCAGTCAGAATGTGACCACTACTGGCAAATTGACCAATTCAAGCCGTCTTTTTGCATCCAAAGATGATCTTACCTCAGTAATTGTTATCATTCCTGCAGACTCTGTCGTTACTGTCCTCGATTCAGACAGTACATACCTTCATGTGGTCTATGATGATAATGAAGGATACATTTTCAATCGTCATGTGATATTGAAAAGAATACAAGTTCAAAACCAGCAGCCTTTCCAGGCCCAACCCTCTGACCGGCAGACAGAGCCTATGGCGGATCAGCAGCAAACCAGATATTCCTATCTTGAAAATAAATATGGTACCAACATGGCATCAAGACTCATCACCGGAAAGATCTGGAAAGGGATGAATTCGGACATGGTAAAAGACAGTTGGGGTATGGCAGAGAAGATCAATAGGATTATAAGCGGAAATGTTGTGAAGGAAGAATGGATATTCAAAAATACCTGGCTCTATTTTGAAAATAATACACTTCTTGAGTGGGGCCCTGTTAAGAAATAAAAGAAAACACAAGCTGTTTCTTATAAAGAAAAAGGCGCCTCTCGGGACGCCTTTTTTATAATCGCTTACTTTTTGCCTTTCGGCTTAGCTTTGGTAGCACCAGCTGCAGTTTTCTTTGTCGAACCTGGTGCAGCCTTTTTAGCAGTTGCTTTTGTAGCCATTTTAGTAATTTGTATTTAGTCCCAGCCAACGGAGTGGGACTCTCTCCCAAAAAAATTGGTTTCAAACCGATGCCTGATAAAACACAAATACTCAGATTAGGTTCAGTCCTTCAGTTTGTTAATACAAATTTATATTATTTTTATTTATTCTAAATAAACTTAAGAGATTTTTATTAACAGATTTAAAGTTGAAATTGTTAACAACTGCACCTGAATTATGAATTAAAATATTTTATTTATTTGACTGAATTTTAACTGAATAGAAAGTTAATTATTGCCATTTTCAGAAGGAATACTCCTTTGAATTTCCAATCTATTGTCTGAATCAATATAAAATAAAAAAGGCAACATCATAATGCCGCCTCTAATTTGAGCGGGAGACGGGATTGCCATGACTGCGGCATGGCGGACCCTTAGGTGATGCTTCCAAACAAAAAAGCCACTATCGTGGCTATTTATTATTTACTCGTTTCCTCCTCCATGTTAAGATGTCGTCGACACTCGTAAATAATAAAAGGCTGTTTCCACAGCCTTTTTTGTATGAGCGGGAGACGGGACTCGAACCCGCGACCCCGACCTTGGCAAGGTCGTGCTCTACCAACTGAGCTACTCCCGCAAAATCACGGGCAAAAATAAGCATTTTTTTTAATT
>PMIL01000067.1:0-3455 GCA_003157075.1 Bacteroidales bacterium
TTCAAATCGGCATTTTATTATTTTTTTGTTCTCCTGCTGCAGTATATTCCATATTCAATGGCAATAGGTGCAGGTATCAAATTTGGCGTCGATTTTTATAATTTTAACAAGATACAGGGATGGTATTTATGGAGATATAAAATTCAAAAAATATGGTTAATTGATCTGGCATATATATATCTGATTGTTATTCCATTATTTTTTATTGCTTCGTGTTTTGAATTCATGTCAACCTGGAATATTTAAAACAAAATTGTTCGCTGAGCTTTTCCATGCAGGCAAAATCCTGTTGTCTTACTACTTTGATGAATACGATTTGAACAGAATCAATTTTAACATATATTTGAATTAGAATAATATATTGGGAATATGGTGAATAAAACAAAATTCAAATCCAGATATCTTGCCATTATCGGCGATATTGATAAAATCAGTTCTGAGAGGCATTTCGTTACATTATCCACCTTTGCAGGCGCAATTTTTTTATTAGGCCTTTGTATTGTCCATATGCTGATGGGTCTTAAAAAAGCTCCTGTTATTCTTGCCGGAGGCAGTTCCATTGTCATGTTAGGGCTGTACTATTTTGTCAGATTCCGTAACTGTCTTTATATCCCCAAAGTTCTCCTTACCGGCCTGGGACTTATCATGCTTGACCTCACCTGGTATTCTAAATTTCTGTCCAACGGGCCTGTTCTTTTCTTTATTTTAATTTTTGCCGCACTAGTTATATGGGTATGGGATGGCAAATGTTTAGCAATTCTGCTGGCCTTTTATTTTCTGAATCTTGCGATTCTGGGAATAATTGATTCTCATGCGCCTGAGTATATGTTCAAATATCCCGAGCCGGTTAAGAGAAGTCTCGATATTTATCTGAGTTTTTTCCTTTATTCATCCCTGTTGATTATAATATTGTACTTTATTAAAAGAGAATTTATCAGGCAAATGGAGAAAGCTATAAAGTCAGATAAGTTGAAATCTGCCTTCCTGGCAAATATGTCGCATGAGATCAGAACCCCTATGAATGCAATTGTTGGATTCAGTGAGCTTCTTGGCAACGGGACCAGTTCTGAAAACAGACAACAGTATATTAGTATTATTCAAAGCAGCAGTAATAACCTTCTCCGACTGATCAACGATATTATCGACCTGTCAAAGATAGAAGCTGGTGATTTGGAAATAAAATATTCGGATATCAATATACGCGAACTGTTTATTGAACTCAAAGATTCATTTTCAATGGATCTGTTAAAAAGAGAAAAAGCTGAGATTCAAATTAATTACTTTCTTGGTACCGGGGATCTTGTAGTTCAATCTGATGCACTTCGATTAAGACAAATATTATCAAATTTGCTGAATAATGCAGTAAAGTTTACCTCAAAGGGGACGATTACATTTCGATGTGAAAATAAGGGCAGGGAGCTTATTTTTTCAGTCTCAGATACAGGAACAGGAATTCCTGAAGAGGATCAGAGGAAAATATTTGAACGATTTACCAAGTTTAATTATCAGGGTATGAATACCGAGGGTTCGGGCATCGGTTTGTCGATCGTTGATAAATTGGTTACTTTACTTGGCGGAAAGATCTGGTTTAAAAGTATCCATGGAGAAGGCACTAATTTTTTCTTTTCAATACCATATATTGCTTCCTCAAATTATACAAAATCATTAAAAGATTTAAAGAATATGGGCTCACATTCAAATGATAAAGCCATAAAGCCAATTCTTGTAGTCGAGGATGATAAAGTCAGTTTCATGCTTATTAAAGAATTTCTCAGATCATTAAATGTGGAAATTCATCATGTTACAGATGGACGGGATGCTATCAATTTTGTAAAAATGAATCCCGAAGTCTGTTTAATCTTAATGGACGTAAAACTGCCTATAATGGATGGATATGAAGCTACCAGAGCAATAAAGCAATTGAATCCCAAAATACCTGTTATTGCCCAGACAGCTTTCGCTATGCTTGGGGACAGGGAGAAAGCAATTGATGCAGGCTGTGTTGATCATATTGATAAACCTTTAGATTCAAAGAGATTGCAGGAACTGGTAAGTAAATATTTATTAAGTTAAATTCTGCTTATTGATCTGAACTTTACAAAATTTATTGACATATAAAATGAGAGACCTGGTTTTAGTTTTCTTTTAACCTGGCTCAATAATATTTGCGAAATGAATTCATGGGAAACTAAAAACGGGTATAAGGTTTTGCAGATTCTGTCGGGGCGAAGCAATGTTTTCCTGCTGACAAACGGAGAGAAAAATATCTTAATCGACACAAGTCCAAAATTCATGTGGAATCTTCTGGATAAAAGATTGAAGACATTAAGAATCAGTATTTTAGATTTACTCTTAATAACACATGCTCATTTTGATCATGCTGCAAATTCACGCAGATTAAAAGAGAAATATAAAGCTTCAGTCATTGTTCATCAGAGCGAAGCCTCATATTTAGCCTCCGGACAAAATACAGTTACCTCCGGGACTAATCTGCTCTATAAATATATAAGCAGTCACTTTGCCGGATCTTCCTTTTTAAATTATGAGCCATGTCCATATGATTTAACTGTGGATACAACTTTTGATTTATCATCTTATGGTTTTAATGCCTGCATCTTGCATACCCCCGGTCATACAAAAGGTTCTATGAGTTTGGTTGTAGATGATGAAATAGCAATAGTGGGTGATTGTATGTTTGGCGTTTTTAAATCTTCGATCTTTCCTCCAGTTGCTGAAGATCCTGATGAAATGATAAGGAGCTGGGGCAAATTATTAGAGACAAATTGCTCAATTTTTTTACCTTCTCATGGATCTGCAAACGACAGGTCATTAGTTCAAAGGGAATTTGACAGAAGAACTGGAAAACTTAAATAGGAATTAGTAGAGCAGGTTTAAAGGGTTAGCCTTGGCTTTAAAATTTTCAAATCACGAAATATTTAGATCCCGTCTCCTGTTTCGATGCCAGAATCAATTTTATTTAAAGTGATCAATAATGTCATTTTTTATATCTTTAATAATTGATTAATAAACCAGTTATGAGATCAAATTTCACTATTGTTTTTAGTCTCTTAACAGTATTGCTCCTGACCGGGGTATTGAATTGCTCAATTGCACAGAAATCATGGGTCAAGGAATTACCAGGCCTTGGCACCTGTTCCTCTCCAGGAGTAACAGGTCTGAACGGAGATGGAATCGGAGATATAATTATCGGTGCGGGTCGGGAAGAATTTAAGAAATGTGATTCGGCAATTATTACGCTCAATGGAAAAACAGGAGAAATATTATGGAAACTCAGCTTTAATCCCGTTCTGGTGTTATACTAAAAAAACAACGGAGGGTACCTGCAGGAAATAATGAAAACAATCAAATAATTCTGAAACCAGTTTTCAAACCTTCTGACTCCGCCTTGACCGAAAGGGATAAATAGATTTGCGTTCCGTCAGATAATTTTCCGG
>PMIL01000067.1:3472-15599 GCA_003157075.1 Bacteroidales bacterium
AATTATGAGAATTCTGTTGTTCCTGAGAAAGCCCGGATGATACTTTCCCGCTACGATAAAACATCTCAGCATTATGACGTGAAAATATAGTATTTGAAGCCATTCAAAAGGGGGGTTTTTACGGTTTCCTCAGCCAATTTTATTTTGATATTACAAATCCTGCCCCTCCAGGCGGATTATGCCATTAATAAATCTGATATTCTTCAAATTCTCTAAACTTTAATGGATGGCACTTGTTAAACAGGGTCATTCCCGTAACTTGATCTTTTGCCACTTGAAATTATGGAACAGACAGCATACCTGTACAAAAAAGCTTATCAGCTAAGCCTCTTCACAATCTTTTATAACATTGCAGAAGGAGTTGTTTCTATGATAATGGGATATACAGATGAAACGCTTACTCTCTTCGGATTTGGTGTTGACAGCTTTATTGAGGTAATGTCCGGTATCGGTATTGCGGTAATGATTTTACGTATCAGACAGAATCCTGAAAGTTCAAAAAATGAATTCGAGATCAGAGCATTAAAAATTACAGGAATTGCTTTCTATATACTTTCGGCAGGTTTAATTGCCGGGATTATTATCAATATTATCACCAATCACAAACCTGAAACCACCTTTTGGGGTATAATAATTTCTTTAATATCGATAGGGGTGATGACATGGCTTATGAAGGCTAAAAACCGGGTAGGGAAGAAACTTGGTTCCCAGCCGATTATCTCTGATTCCAACTGTACCAGAATTTGTGTCTATATGTCCATCGTCTTGTTGGGAGCAAGCTTAATATATGAACTTACAGGTTTTGCTTATGCTGATATTATTGGTACAGCAGGATTAATATACTTTTCCATAAATGAAGGTAAAGAAGCTCTGGAGAAGGCCAGTAGTAAAAATACCGGCTGTGAACAATGCGGTGACTGAACATTTGATAAATTGCACCCTTTAATAATGGTACAGGGATTTTTGATATGATAATTAGACTTATGAGACATTTTATTCAAGCCACAATAATATCTGTTTTTCTCTTCTTCTTCATAACCGGGATTAAGGCTCAGACCACCCAGACAAAAATCAGGCAAGTAAGCCTTGAGAATACTGAAGAGTTTTCCATTGCATCAAAATATGTGGCAGGTGAAAATTATCAGATTCAGGTAAGCCTGCCTGTAAATTATTTATCATACGACTATTCATTTCCTGTTCTTTATGTATTGGATGGAGATAAATCATTCGGCATGACAAAAGAAATAGCCGACTGGTTAATGTGGTTTGCTGAGATCAGGGACATAATTGTGGTGGGTATCAGCTATGGCCAGGGAACTGACAGCTGGTGGGAAAAGAGAGAAAGAGATTATACCCACAGCAATGACTCTTTAAATGCGAAAGGTTCACTTAAAAAAACAGGCGGCGCAGATAACTTTCTCAGGTTTGTCAGAAATGAACTAATTCCGGTTATCAATAAAAAATATAAAGCACTTCCTGACAAGAATGCGATTATGGGAATTTCTTATGGAGGAATGTTAGCTTCATATGCATTGTTCGCCCAGCCTGATCTCTTTAAAAGCTATATTATTATTGGTCCTACATTAGTCTGGAATCATGAAAGCATCTTAAGTATGGAGAAAAGGTATTTCAATGATAATAAATCGCTTAACAAAACGGTTTATATTGCATATGGGTCCGAAGATAGCAAAGGCTGGGTTACAAAACCTACAGAAGATTTTATAAAAAATATCCAGCTGCATAATTATGAAGGGCTTAAGTTAACTCACCAGGTATTGGAAGGAGAAACTCATATTTCTGCTTATTCGACTGCATTAACTCATGGATTAAAGATCTTATTCCGGCGTTAGTTGAACCAATGGTATAAAAATAATTTTCAATTATTTTTAAAACTGGATTCAGCAACATTACTTTTATATATATTGCCGTATAATTAGGTGTTAGTCAAATCCGTTAATAATACCTTGAATTTGGCTTATAGTTAAGGTTACATTTTGTGACCTTCTGCCAGAGAATTATGACACAAAGGCAAATGCATATATGAGTACAACAGACGAAAAACTTCCGAGGAAACTGGGTCTCTTTCCCGCAACGAATATTGTTGTGGCCAATATGGTTGGTGCTGGAATATTCACTACTTCAGGTCTGATCCTGGCAGGTCTGAATAATCCGGTCCTGATGCTGGGCTTATGGGCTATTGGAGGAGTGATAGCTATTTGCGGCGCTCTTTCTTACGGGGAGCTGGGGGCAGTAATCCCGGGAGCAGGAGGTGAATATTTGTTTCTTTCGAAGCTTTATAATCCATTATTCGGATTTTTAAGCGGCTGGGTATCCTTCATGGTCGGTTTCTCAGCCCCCATTGCAGCTTCTGCACTTGGTTTCAGCGAATATTTCTGCAGAGCTGTACCAGGATTGTCTGTAATGATGGATAAGACCGGAATAATTCACCCTGTTCTGACCCAGAAATTGATTGCAATCTGTATAATACTGATATTTACTTTTATCCATTACCGAGGGATAAAGCAGGGAGCAAGAATTCAGAATGTACTTACAATTCTTAAGATAACCCTGATAGTGATCCTTCTGGTGGCCGGATTTACGTCGGGTAAAGGAGATATGAGTAATTTCAGTAAGGGAGGTAATCTGGCTCCGGGCTTAGCCGGCTGGAAAACTATGGGACTCTCATTAATGTGGATTATGTTTGCTTACAGCGGCTGGAATGCTTCAACCTACCTTGGTGCTGAAATAAAGAATCCTTCAAAAATACTCCCGCGTTCACTTCTGTATGGAACCGGTATTGTGATACTTCTATATCTTGGGCTAAACGTTTTATATGTTTATTCGATTGATCCGAACAAGATGAAAGGTGTTATTTCTGTTGGAGGACTTGCAATGGGGAATCTTTTCGGACGATCGGCTGATATAATTTCTTCAATGCTGATTGCTTTTGCGCTTTTTTCCTCACTTAGTGCATTCATCATAATTGGCCCCAGGGTCTATTATTCAATGGCTAAAGATGGTTTATTTTTCAAATCGGTTGCTAAAATCCACGAAAAATATCAGGTCCCTTCAAATTCAATTCTTCTGCAATGTGTAATTGCTGTTGTTTTGGTTCTTTCGGGGACATTCGAACAAGTTCTTACTTACATGGGGTTTGCTTTGGGGATATTTCCTATATTGACTGTTTTCAGCGTAATAAAGCTTAGAAAGGAAAATCCTGGAGGTGTCAGATTACCAGGTTATCCTGTCACCCAGATTATATATATTACAACCGGGCTGCTAATCCTTGTGCTGGCTTATCTTGAACGACCTATGGAATCTTCGATCGCCACATTAACAGTTATTGCAGGAATTCCGGCTTATTATATTTTTAAAAAGGTAAATGGGCCTTCCAAGGTTTAAAAATATTGGCACATAGGTAAGCAATGGTCAATCCTTGAGTATTGTAAGACGGATTTTATTTTGTTTTTTTCACAGCATATAGCATGTTGACGTGATCAGTTCCCCAATTATATCCCAGGCTGTATGGCAATGGTCTGAATGCTGAGGTCTTATACGCTTTTTCCAGTTCGGGTTCTCTTATGTAAGAAAATTCATCTTTTGGTTTTACGTATTTTCCATATAACTTTATGTTCCATCCCTGTTTATCAAAGAATTTGTATGCGATACCTGAATCATCCTGGAGAATTGTTAAACTTTTATCAAATATTAAAGAACGGATGTCTCTAAAGTTATCTGAATGCATTAGGTATGATGCAGCTTTTAAATATGAAAAAGATTGAGGCAATCCATTCAGATATTTCTTGAAGCCAGGGATTTTTTCAAGACCCTTATCTGAGATATCAGCTCTGAAATATAAAGCCGATTGTATTTTTTTATCGGGTGGGGTAAGAAAATCTATCTTGATTCCAGAAACAATTCCTTTTGTATTTTTCATTGTGTCAGTAATCAGATAATTGCCGAGAGAATCCACACCAATCTTTTGCATAGATACTATATCATGTCCGGTCCGTTTTATGAAGAGTGAAATCAAAGGAACAGTTCCATTTACTTTAGTCTTGTAGAGGTCATTACTCATTTTCCTCGTAATAAAATAACTTCGTTTAAAGATGTCTTTCATTGAATTGTTAATCGAGGTAAGATAATTGGTCACCGAAGATGGAGACATATTACAGATATCAGGTAAGGATCCTATAGGCTCCATGGCAATCATAATATATTGATCAGCATTGGGGTAGAAGATATTTGCATTAAAAAAATCGGGACCTGAAAATGGATAAAATACAGTTGTTTTGCTGTGGCTATCTATTAATTCGCTATCAGCCCAGATCCTCATTTTGTTACATCTGCCGGAATTGACATGAGAGAACATGCTATCAAGTTCCCCGGCATAATTTCTCCATTTAATAATTGAATCAAGCTTCGGCTGACATTTGTTCTTTCCGCTGCCTACACCTGAAATGAATGAGACCAAATCATCTGTAACTGAATTAATGGGCGTAACAGGAGCAACAGCTGTACTGTCTGATAACTTTTTAACTTCTTTTGGTTTTGGCTGATGAGTGCATGACAGACTCAAAACCATCATCAGCGAAAAAGCTGAGAATTTTAAATTAGCAGACAGCTTTTCAGCTCTTCTTGATAACATCTTCTTCATAATTTCTTTTATTATAGACTTGGGGTAATTTACCTGATTAATTCATAAAAATAATTATAATAATGACTTATCCTATAATCATTAATAATTGATTTTTGTAGTGGGTAAAGATTAATGAAACAATCTGATATCAAGCTATTGATTTACATTTTGTAAATCATTGCATTGATATTCATTCCTGCCCCAACGGAAGCAAAGATCAGGGCATCGCCTTTGGATATTTTGTGGGGTTCCAGTTTGTCTCTTAATATAAGATCCAGTAATGTAGGTATTGTGGCAACAGATGAATTACCCAGCCATGAAATTGTCATAGGCATGATTCCTTCAGGTGCATCAGCCATGTTATGTTGATTAAAAAGCCTTTTCAGTATAGCATCATCCATTTTGCCATTTGCCTGATGGATAAGCGCTTTCTTAATTTCACTTAAGTCAGTATTACTTTTCCTGAGACATTCTTTTATCAATTGCGGCACCTTTTCAATAGCATACTGATAAAGCTTCCTGCCATTCATTTTTAAGAAAATATCTTCCTTGTCTTTAATGTCAGGATTATATGATTCTCCCATATATAACATTTTGGAATACAGCAGAGTATCAGATTGTGTTTTATGTGCCAGTATCCCGGTAGGGGTGTTGCTTTTTATGGCTTCGAATACAGTCGCTCCGGCTCCGTCAGCATACAGCATACTATCCCTGTCATGAGGATCCGACACTCTTGATAATATATCTGCACCTATGACCAGCACCTTTCTTGCATCACCGGATCTTATTAAATAATCAGCCTGGATTGAGGCTTGTAGCCAGCCCGGACAGCCAAAAAGCAGATCATATGCAATAGTATCAGGGTTCTTTATTTCTAATTTGTGTTTCACCCGTGAGGCTAAGCTGGGAACGGCATCCATCCGGTTGAGATCTTTCCTTGTATCGCCAAAATTCTGTGCAACAATTATGTAATCTAATTCTTCCTTATCGATTTTTGCCGAATCAAGAGCCTCTACTGCAGCATAATAAGCAATATCTGAAGTAACCAGGTTATCATTAGCATACCTCCTTTCGGCAATAGTTGTAATTTCAAAAAACTTGTCAATTATTTCCTGATTTGTCTTATCCAGCTTTATTCCATCCTTGTCATAAAATTCATTTTTCAGGAAATCTTCATTTCTGATCCGGTTTGTCGGGATATAACTTCCCGTTCCTGTAATCACACTATATAGAGTACCATCCATAACTGTTATTTAAGTTTGACCTCCATTATTCCGATTTTTATTTATGTGCAGTAAAATTGCAAATAACAATCCAATGCACAATGGTCGGATATAAGAATAACAAAAATGCGAAACTAATTCTAAAAAGTTAAAATCCTTATCATTGGTTGTAAATATGTTTAATAATGTTGAAAAAGTGATAAAAAATAATTAATTAAAATGGCATATAAGATTTATAATATTTAAAAACTTGTATATATTTGTTGCAATCCTATACAATATTGTAACCTAAACAATAAAAATATGAAAAAAGCTTTCCTCTTCCTTGCATTGGTTCTTTATGTCAATATAATATTCGCACAAAACGTGCTTAAGGGTAAAGTTACCGATGAACAAAAAATGGCTCTGCATGGTGTAAGTGTCATTGAAAAAGGGACCAACAATGGCACGTTTACTGATGATGATGGTAACTACACCATTAACTACAAGAACGATAACTCAGTCATAGTTTTCAGTTTCGTTGGATTAGTCAGTCAGGAGATAATAGCAGGCAAGCAGAAGGAAGTTAATATCACACTGGTTAGTGGTAATGTTTTAGGTATGGTAGAAGTTGTCGGTTCGCGGCGTCCGAACCGGACAGCAACTGAAAGTGTCGTTCCGGTTGATATTATTGAAGTCTCACGGTTATTATCAACACTTGGTCAACCCGATGTTAACCAAATGCTTCAATATGTTGCGCCGTCTTTCAATTCCAATAAACAATCAGGAGCTGATGGCGCGGACCACATCGATCCGGCAACCCTCCGTGGTCTTGGACCCGATCAGACCCTTGTACTTATTAACGGGAAACGTAGGCACCAGTCATCACTGATCAATCTCTTTGGTTCGCGTGGCAGAGGCAATACCGGAACTGACTTAAATGCTATTCCTCTTTCAGCAATTGATCACATTGAAATTTTACGCGACGGGGCATCGGCCCAGTATGGCTCTGATGCTATAGCAGGAGTTATTAATATAGTCCTGAAATCAAACACCGACGAATTTACTGCTGATTATACATCCGGATTCAGGAATTCAACTCCTCCGTCTAAATATGATGTTCTTAAGGAGGATAAAAAATTCGATGGGATACTTTCTCAGATAAGCGGAAATTATGGAACAAAACTCGGTGACAAAGGATTTGTAAATATGACTGTTGACTATTCAAAACTTGATCACACCTTCCGGCGTGCTGACCCCTCGAAATATGAAAATGGAGTTTACCGTAATAAATTTGGTGATGCTGCTTCAGAAAATTTTGCCACTTATTTTAACTCCTCTGTTAAGACCGGGGAAAACACGGAAGTTTACTTGTTCGGAGGATATAATTACCGTTTCACCGATGCCTATGCATTCAGCCGTGCTGCTGACGAAGAAAGAAATGTTGTGGGCATATACCCGAATGGTTTCGATCCAAAAATTCAATCAGTTATAATTGATAAGTCACTCTCTGCCGGGATAAAAACTCTGATTAGCGGATGGAAAGTAGATTTTAACAATACTTTCGGAGCAAATAATTTCCATTATCTGGTTGACAATTCACTTAATTCTTCACTTCTGGCCAAATCACCAACACGTTTTGATGCCGGCGGTTTTTCATTAGCTCAGAATACGACAGTGCTTGATATTTCCAGGTTTTTTCCTGAAGTGGCAAAAGGGTTAAATGTTGCATTCGGGGCTGAACATCGTGTAGAGAACTACCAGATCTTCGCCGGGGAAGAGGCTTCATATAAAACATACGGCAAACAGATATTCAGAATAGATTCTACACTAAACCAGGATGGCACTTTAGCAAGTGTCGATACTACACTCAGACCAGGCGGTTCCCAGGGTTTTCCGGGTTTTCAGCCGGGAAATGTAGTAAATGAATCACGCAGTAACTTTGGTGCATATGCCGATCTTGAATTAGATGTTACAAAAAGATTTGTCGTCAGTGCCGCAGGCCGCATTGAACATTACAGCGATTTCGGGAACACCCTGAATGGAAAATTTGCAACACGGTATAAGATTTCAGATAATTTTTCTATACGCGGCTCTGTAAGTTCAGGGTTCAGAGCTCCATCCCTCGCTCAATTATATTTCAATACAACATTTACTGATATTGTTGCAGGACAAGCTATAGATAAGATTATTGCTAAAAACAACAGTCCCATCACCCGTGAATTGGGAATTCCTGCACTAAAGCAGGAAATGTCCACGAATGCGGGTCTTGGATTTACCGCCAATGTCAGAGCTCTGACTTTAACAGTAGACGCTTATTATGTAAAAATTAATGGCCGTATTGTGCTCACTGGTGCATTTACCAGCGATGATCCTATAATTGGAAATCAATTGAAGACGCTGAACATCGGCGCTGCCCAATTCTTTACTAATGCCGTAAACACAACCTCAAAAGGTGTGGATGCAATTCTTGCCTATTCAGTAAAATTCAGCAATAATCAAACGCTTAAATTTTCTGTTGCGGCAAATATTAACAACATGGTTATTGACAAAATTTACACTAACCAACAGCTAAAAGGGAAAGAGGATATTTATTTCGGTCTTCGAGAACAATACTTTCTGCTTGCTTCCGCACCCAAGAGCAAGTTCAATTTCGGAATTGACTATTATTCCGGAAACTTCTTTTCAAACATAAAACTTACCAGGTTCGGCCAGGTAAAGCTTATCAACTGGAATGACAATGGGGATAATGTTGTCGATCGGGGTGAATTGGATACATATCACCCCAAATATACAATGGATTTGTCAGCCGGTTATAATCTGAGAAATTTCACCTTTACATTAGGTGGTGCCAATATTCTGAATGCCTATCCCGATAAACAGGATCCGGGTTTGACCGAATCAGGTGGAATCTGGGATTGTGTGCAGATGGGATTCAGTGGTGCATTCTATTTTGCCAAAGTAGGAATCAAATTCTGATATTTTTATCAATGATTTATCTGAAGAAGGAGGGTCTTCCTCTACCCTTTATACACATCTTTTCGTATAATAATATTTTTGAAAATTTGTTTAATCCTGAGAGATCCCTCGACTCATCCACCTGACTCCCTAAAATATCCGGAAATGAGCAGGGTGGATTCGCTCAGGATGACAGTGGGTTAAGGGAACAAGGGGAAGGAAGCAGCGGCGATTCAGATTATTTTTCCATCTTTTTTATTGCAATTTTTCTTGAATCGCTGCTGCTTCCTTCCCCAATACACTCAAAAAACGTGTCATCCCGAACGAATCCACAATCAATACGATTGGAAAGCCATGGAAATTAGGTGGATGAGTGAGGGATCTCCTAATCATTATACTGTTTACCTGAGTAATTAATTGTATGAGGATTAAATCATTATTTTGAATAAAATTGCAAGAAGGAAATCCCAACTATTTAAAGTTGTGTTTAAAGCGTAGAATTATTGAACCTTAAACCCGATCTTCTCTTCCTTGCAGATATACTGAACAGCCCATTTCCCTGACTGACCAGCCGGAGGAAGCCCTCCTCCGGGAAAAAGCCATTGCCCCGCCATGTAAAACTTTTTGAGTCCGGGCAGGGTGGAACTAAGGTTGTCCATTAAGTTCTTACTTGAAGGCATAAAACCCTCATATGAGCCTTTCCAGACACCGGTATAATTCACATCGGTAATGGGTGTCGCAACATCAACAACTTCAATATTGGGTGAAATCCCGGGAAAGCGTTTCTCCATAAGCATTCTGGCATCTTTCTCGATATTCTCTTTTTCAGCCTTATATTCTTCTGCAGAAATATCTTTCCAAAGATCCCATGCGGATTCATATCTCATTACAATTACTGTTTTTCCCTTCGGGGCCATTGTATTGTCAAAACAATAATTCATCAGTGAATAACCATTTTTTGTTTTGGTTCTGCCTATCATTTGATCTTTAATCATCCATGACTCAACAGGGCTGTCAGATCTGATCCCGGTACTAATGCCAAATGAAACCTGAACGATCGGAGTAAATAACGCCCATTTTTCATATGCCTTCAGTATCTTATCATTCATGAATTTGCCTTCAAGCATATCGAAAATCGTTGAGTGTCCGTCAGCAGCACTGATGACATAATCGGCATTTATTTCAGTCCCTTCGGCTAGAATGACTCCTTGCGCTGTGTTTTTTTCAACGATTATTTTTGTTACCCGCTGTCTTGTGCGGAGAGTTCCGCCGAGCTTTAAGAACTTATCAGTCATTCTCTTTGCCATTGGCAAGGAGCCACCTATCAGATAACCTGCATTTTTCTGATTGAACCATGCAAACATCATAATAAACGCAAGTGCTGAAAAGTCCATTGAACCATATATACTATTCAGAAAGTAAGATAGATTTGGATTTTTAAAATTCAGAATCTTGAAATATTCGTCGCAATTTTTCCTGCCATACCTGACAAAAAGAATCATTATTGGCATCATACTGATTATTGAAGAAATTGACTGACTTAGCTTCCTTAATCCGGGAGGGTTGGAATATGGCTGAAGGAAGGCTGATTTTCGCATGTCGTTGCACATTTTTCCTATACTCGCATTATCCTCCGGCGCCAGTTTGCGAAGGTAATCTTCCCATTTATCCAGGTTAGTATAAATGATAAATTCCCTGCCATCATCAGCATATATTTTTGTGTGTATATCGTGATCTATTATTTCTACCTCGTCATTCAGAACATTAGTTTCTTTCCAGATATCATTAAACGGGCCCTTTCGTGTACCAACAAGCCAGTGCAAACAATAATCAAAATGGTATCCCTTGCGTTCCCATGCTGTACACTGACCTCCTGTGACAGAATGCATTTCAATTATTTCTGCATCGAATCCATTGAGCCTTGCATAGATCCCTGCTGAAAGCCCGGCAATACCGCCTCCAACAATTACAACTTTTTTATTCATGATATTTCTTGTTTTAGATTAACCGTATCTGTAAGAAAATTGGTATTATTTAATATAACATGGTTTCTAATATAAACCCACAATTACTGAATCATTGTCAAAGTTATTTCGTCCATGGACTTGTGTAACTCCTAATCGGTGAACGGCAGAAAAATTCCCATGAATGAACTGTTTAAGAGTTTTTATTTTTAATTCTCGTAAATTTGTATCCTCAGAAAATGCCGGTTATTTTGGCTGGCATTGCACCAATTTATGCAATATTCTTAAAAAGGGATGTTAATTATGTCAACACTTTTTTCACCACTTATTATTAAAGATGTAAAATTCAGGAATAGGATAGCTATTTCTTCCATGTGTCAGTACTCTTCAGTTGACGGATATGCAAGCGACTGGCATCTCGTACATCTGGGCAGTCGTGCCGTTGGAGGCGCGGGTTTAATAATGCAGGAAGCAACAGCAGTATCTGCAGTGGGCAGGATCTCACCGGGTGATCTTGGTATTTACCTTGATGATCACATTAAGAATCTGAAAAGAATCACCACGTTTATTCACCAGCAGGGGGGAGTAGCCGGCATTCAGCTGGCTCATGCCGGAAGAAAAGCCAGTTGCGCAGTACCATGGGAGGGAGGTAAACAGATAAAGAAAGAGAATGGAGGCTGGCTGACAGTCAGCCCGTCTCAAATCGGGTTTTATCATGAAGATGATCCTCCAGAGGCTTTAGATTCAGAAGGGATTAAGAAAGTTACAGACGATTTCAAAGCCTCGGCAGTCAGAGCTATGAAAGCGGAATATAAAGTTTTGGAAATACACGCGGCTCATGGCTATCTGATACATCAGTTCCTGTCGCCTTTAAGTAACCACCGGACAGATAGCTATGGCGGAAGCTTTGAAAACAGGATACGGTTACTGCTGGAAATAACAGAGGCAATTCAATCGGTATGGCCGCATAACCTGCCATTGATTGTGCGGATTTCCGCAACCGATTGGGCGGAAGGAGGATGGAATGCTAATGAAGCAGTTAAATTATCAGCCATTCTGAAAATGAAAGGAGTTGACCTTATAGATTGTTCTTCAGGAGGACTGGTACCCGATGTAAAAATTCCGCTTGGTCCTGGCTATCAGGTGCCCTTTGCTGAAAGGATAAAGAAAGAAACAGGTATACTGACCGGCGCTGTTGGTCTGATCACTGGCGAACAGCAAGCAGAGGAGATACTAAGGAAGAATCAGGCCGATCTAATATTTATAGCAAGAGCTTCTCTCAGGAATCCGTATTTTGCATTGCATGCTGCACAAATTTTAGGAGATGATATTTCATGGCCAAAACAGTATAAGAGAGCTAAATT
>PMIL01000067.1:15668-35429 GCA_003157075.1 Bacteroidales bacterium
CTCAATATAATGGCCTATTTTTGGTATTAGTACATCACAATTCCTGTTATTGAATTCCTTAATCTGATCAGCTATAATTCTTTTATCAGGAAAAGGCATGTCTCCCGCAAATATAAAAACCGCCTCTTCTGCAGATGCCTTCATGGCAGCATGAATTCCTGCAAGCGGTCCTGCATTCAGATATTGATCCTTGGTTATTTTAAATTGCGAAAATTCCTGGAATTCATCCGGCCTGTTGGTAACTATAATCAGTTCTGGAAAAAACTTCTCAATGACAGAAATTATTCTTGAGATAATAGTTACCCCTTCAATGACAACATTTGCCTTTGTTATTCCTCTAAACCGGTTATTGGTTCCTCCTGCAAGAATAGCTCCCGAGATACTGATCTTCATTTTTATACCTTTCCAGTCTGAAAAAAAGAATATTCTTTTGAACGAACTTAAAACAAAAAAGAGTGTTGTTTCAATAACAATACCTATTAACGATTTTGCTACCTATAAATATATATGAATGATTTTGATATTAAAGCTGCCGACTGGGATAAAAACCCAATGCACTGGGACAGATCCGTTGCTATTGCCGACGGGATATTGAAACAAATACCGCTGAAGAATTCTTTCAGAGCCTTGGAATATGGAGCAGGAACCGGGATCCTCAGTTTTTTACTTAAAGACCATCACAGAGAAATTGTTTTAATGGACAATTCTGTGGAAATGATCAGGATAATCAATGAAAAAATTGCCGATACAGGGGTGAAAACCTTAAATGCAATGTTTTTCGATCTTGAACATTCGGATTTTACCGGTGGAAGATTCGACCTTATTTTTACCCAGATGGTTCTGCATCATGTTTGTGACATAGAAAACATAATCAAAAAATTCCATGACCTCCTGAATCCCGGAGGATATCTGGCAATTGCAGATCTTTACATCGAAGATGGATCATTTCACGGAGATGGATTCAATGGACATAAAGGCTTTGATGTAGAAAATATGTCAAAACAGATTCTCAGAAACGGATTCAGGAATATTTCCGAGAAAGAATGCTTCGTAATTAAACACAAAGTTTCTGAAACTGAAATTAAAGAATATCCCGGGTTTTTGCTTATCGCAGAGAAGATTACAAACTAATCAATCAGATATATACAAATTCAGATAGGTTCTGATTAAGATTTAAAAGAACCTGAATTTTTTATTAATTTCACTTAAAAAAAACTGAATCAGGATTAAAATGAAAATTGCAGTGCCGGTAACATCGGATAATCAGATAGACAGTCATTTTGGACATTGTGATTCATTTGAAGACCTACAGCGAATCAATGAACCAACATTAAATACAATACTCCAATAGCAATCCGATACCAGCCAAAGAAAGCAAAACCATGTTTCTCAACAAAAGCCAGGAATGCTTTTACGGCAATCCATGCGACTATAAATGCGGTAACCAGACCTACAATCAACAGAAATATTTCATTATGCGTGAACACAACCGGTGTTTTCAGTAAATCGTATCCGGTAGCTGCGGCCATTGTGGGAACTGCGAGCAGGAATGAAAATTCCATCGCCTGTTTTTTATTAAAACCGTTAAATGTGCCGCCAACAATTGTAGCTGCAGCTCTGGAAACCCCCGGTATCATCGACAGGCACTGTATCAAACCGATAAAAAATGCATTTTTTAAAGGGACATCTTCTACTTCCTTGTACTCTGAGACCTGACTTACCATTCTCCTGTTAATCAGAATCAGAATGATCCCGCCAACAATCAGTGAAACAGCAACTATCAAAGGGTTGAACAGGTATTCTTTTATGAAACCGTAGGCCAGGAATCCGATAAGTGCAGTTGGAATAAATGCAGCAATAAGTTTTTTGTATATTTCAAAACTCTTGAAAAAACGTTTTATATACATTATAACAATTGCCAGAATTGCTCCCAGCTGAATTGAAATCTCGAAGGTTTTCAAAAAAGCATCGTTCTCAACGCCTAATATTGAAGATGTTAGAATCATGTGACCTGTCGATGAGACAGGAAGAAATTCAGTAAGTCCTTCAACTATAGCAATTATTATCGCCTGAATTATTGTCATATTGTTGTCAGTTTTTCAAAGTTGAGCAAAGATTGGAAAATTTTTTCATTTCCATATGTTGTTAAAGTTTGTACTTTTGAAAAAACGATATTTATGGATAACCAAACCAAACCTGAAATTAAAAGATTGTATTCTCTTGATGCCCTCCGCGGATTTGATATGTTCTGGATAATGGGAGGGGAAGGAATTTTCATCGGGCTGGCATCTCTTACCGGATGGCCAGTATTAAAATGGTGGGCAGAACAGCAGCGGCATGTTCCCTGGCATGGATTTCATTTTGAGGACATGATTTTTCCTCTGTTTCTTTTCATAGCCGGAATCAGTTTCTCCTTTTCTCTGGTAAAAAGGTATCAGGGTCCGGAGAACAGGAAATCACTTTATACCCATGTTATAAAACGAGGACTTATCTTAGTCCTGCTCGGTATTCTTTATAACAATGCGGTTCGTTTTGATTTTTCAGATCTGAGATATGCCAGTGTACTTGGACGCATCGGTCTGGCATGGATGTTTGCTGCCTTGATTTTTATGAATAGCAATCTGAAATTCAGAATTATCTGGTTCGGTGGTATCCTGGTTTTTTACTATCTGCTTCTTCTGATTTTTCAGGCTCACGATCTTGGAACTTTCGATCATTTTTCCACACAGGGTAATCTTGCCGGCTTTATTGACCGTCATTTTCTGCCGGGTAAGTTCTGTTGCTATACATATGGCGACAGTGAGGGAATTTTAAGCACTATTCCGGCTATATCAACCGCCCTTCTTGGTATGCTTACTGGCCAATTTTTGCTTTCACCGTACCTCAGTGAAAAACCACTCCGCAAGGTGCTTTATATGGCTCTGGCTGCTATAGGNNTTTGTCGGAGGATTGAGCCTGTTGTTATTTACAGTGTTTTACCTCATAATTGATATCTGGAATTACAGGAAATGGGCCTTCTTCTTTGTAGTTATCGGTATGAATCCCATCACGATTTATCTTGCCGGCCGTATAATCGGTTTTGATGCTGCATCTAAATTCTTCTTCGGAGGAATAATAAATCTTTTCCCTGCCAGCTGGGCTCCATTATGGGACGGAATTGCTGTTACCACAGTTGCCTGGGTTTTTCTCTATATTCTTTATAAAAAGAAAATTTTCCTGAAAGTCTGATTAAAAGTTCCTTTCATTAAATTATACAATAATTAAATCCAGAGTATATGACAAGAATTAACAGAAGGAAATTTATCTATTCAACTGCACTGTTTGCAGGGTTACCCGGAGTTCTTTCTTCTTTTAAAATTGAGAAACCCGGTAGATCAATTGAAACACCTAAGAAAATTTTGGTGGGAGTTATCTCATCAGCAGATAATCCAGAACAGGATCTGAAAATTGTCAGAGACCTTGGGTTTCCTGTCTGTCAGTTAAATGTGGATAAGTTTTCCACTGAACTGGCAGGCCGGGTTTCATCAACTCTGAAAAAGTACGGGATAAAAGCTACTTCACTAATTTGTTCTGGGCCAGGAATCGACAAATATACCTTTAATGAGGGACCGTCAACGATTGGTCTGGTTCCCCGTGAGAACAGGGCAGCCCGTGTTGCACGTTTTAAACAGGGGATAGATTTTTGCAAGGCTGCAGGTATTCCAGCCATTCAAACTCATTTTGGGTTTATTCCTGAAAACCCAAAGGATATACTTTATACTGAGTTTATAGAAACCATGAAGCCTTTGGGGGCATATGCTTTAAAAAATGGAATTGACATTTACTTTGAAACAGGTCAGGAGACTCCTGTAACCCTTCTAAGAGCAATTCTGGATATTGGAACGGGAAACCTGTTCGCAAACTATGATACTGCCAACCTGGTATTATATGGGAAATCAAATCCTGTCGACGGATTAAAAGTTATTGGAAAATATGTGAGGTCACTTCATGCGAAAGATGGTAAATATCCCACAAGCCCTTACGAATTGGGTCAGGAGGTACCGATACCTACAGGTGAAGTTGATTTTCCTGCAGTAATTTCATTTCTTAAAAAGTTGAATTTTGGCGGCAGTATCATAATTGAATATGAACTTGCCAACAGCACCAGTGAATACCTTGTAAAAACAAAAACCTATCTGGAGAAACTGATAAATTCCTGAAAGCATAAGGGACCTCTGTGTCTCTCTGCGTCTTCTCTGTGGCCCTCTGTGTAACAAAAAATTAAGAACTTACACAGAGATCACAGAGTCCCGATAGCTATCGGGACCACAGAGAACCACAGAGGCCTTTTGAGAAAGCCTCTTTTTAAAAGATTAGTTGATCTTAAAATTCTATTTTTTGATATTGCTCTTTTTATCGAGAATCTTTTCGATCTCATCCATTACCTTATTCATAGAACCTATCGTCTTTTCCAAAGGTTCCGCAGTTGTCATATCGACTCCTGCTTTTTTAAGCAGATCGATTGGATATTCTGATCCTCCGGCCGAAAGAAATTCGATATATCTATTTAGTGCATTTGTGTCTCCGCTCATTACCTTTTCGGCAAGGGCAATTGATGCCGTAAAGGAAGTACTATATTGATAGACATAGTAATTATAGTAGAAATGAGGAATATAGGCCCACTCCATTTCAATATAGTTGTCGATTTTGCATATCCCTTTGTCGCTTCCGTAATATGACTTTATGAGGTCCATATACATTTTTGATAAAGTTTCTCCTGTTAAGGGCAGCCCTTTTTCTGCTGCCTCATGAATTCTCAGTTCAAAATCAGCGAATTGAGTTTGCCGGAACAGAGTACCCTTAAATCCGTCGAGCCAGTTCATAAGGAGTGAAAGTTTAATATCGTCATTGGTTTCCTGTTTAATCATGTAGTTGAACAACAGGACCTCATTAAATGTGGAAGCAACTTCTGCGACGAAGGTCGGGTAACCTGCTAGAGGGTAAGGCTGTTTTTTATTTGAAAGATAGCTTTGCATCGTGTGACCAAGTTCATGTGCCAACGTACTCACATCTTCATAGGTACTCGTGTAATTGAGAAGCATATAGGGATGACCTTCGTATAATGATCCATTTGAATATGCACCTGACTGTTTGCCGGGAGTGGGAAATACGTCGATCCATCGTTCATCAATAGCCTTTTTAATTGTGGCTACATAATCTTTACCCAGAGGTTTTAAAGCTTCCAGCACAAGTTTTGAGGCTTCTTCGTAAGTGTATTTCAGTTCGACATCCTTTACTACAGGTGCATATAAGTCGAGGTATTTCAAAGTGTCGACACCCATCATCCTCTTTTTTATATTGAGATAGCGATGAAAAGCTGAAAGGTTTTTATTGACATTATCGACAAGAGCATGGTAGACGCCAACAGGAATATTATTTGGATATAAAGCAGCTTCTAGTGTAGATTCATAATGACGCGATTTAGCCTGGAAAATGTCTTTTTGCACATTTCCATAAAGCATTTCGCCATATGATGCCTTGAATTTTTCGAGGTTGTTATAAAAAGTTTCAAATACTAATTTACGGTCATTACGGTTTGCTGAGGCGCGGTATTTCCCATACATTGTACCTGTTAACAGAACCTTTTCGCCATTGGACAGGGTTACATCCGGTGCTGGCATCTCAGCGTTAGAAAATGTGTTGTAAATCGAACCAGGCACTCCGCTTATCATTCCCGACAGAGCCATAATACGCTCTTCTGGTTCACTGAGTGTATGCTTTTTTGTTCTGAAAAGGTCGTCGAGTCCCATCCTGTAGGGTTCAAGTTTAAGCTCTGATTTGATAAAGTTGTCGATTACACTCCAGTCGGCTGTTAATATCTCAGGTTGGATGAATGCAGATTTTGCACCAAAGTCAGAAAACATTTGCTGCAACTCCTGTTTCATACCGGTAAATTGCATGTTGCGGGTGTCCAGGTCAGAGCCCATGCCGGCATACATGTATAATTTTGTAGCTTCTTTATTAAGTTCGGAATTGAAAATCATACACTGCAGTAAATTTTCTGCCGATTTGGTAAGTGTTCCCCTGAATTTCTCAACTTCATTAAGCTTTCCCGAAATTGTCTCTTTAGCTGCACGCCATTCTGCATCAGTCTTATAGATACCGGTAAGGTCCCATTTATATTTGTCAGGAATCTCAGTTCTTGTTTTTTGGCTATAACCCTTAACTGTAAAAAATGTGCAGATTACAACCACAAACATGATTTTAAATGTTAATTTCATTCTTCTCATTTTTAGTTTTTTAATTCATAGATTATTATTGTGGAACTCGGTTTTTAAGCTCCAAAGGTACATTATTCAGTAAATAATTATAAGCTCTGAAAAGAGAAGTTATCCAGATCCGGAAGTCTTTTTATTAAATTCTATTAATTCAACAGGAGCTCCGTTATGTTCAATCATGGCGACTCTTATTCCTTCACCAGGAGAATTAGGCGTAGTTATGATATTGAACTTCTTCCTGGTGAGTTCCATATCCAGATCATCAACTTCAAAAGCAATATGAGGTACCATTTTAATTAATTCGTTTACAGGACTATCCGCTTCATATCGCATCCATTCCACCCCAAACGGACTACTGTCAAATCCGCTGACATATAATCTGAACTGCGGCAAATATATCTCTCCTTCAATAGGTTCAGATGTCGGGATCCCTATATGATGGTAACGCCATCCCCATTCAAAAGTCGCAAGGGGTGGTTCATTCTCTTTTCTGATTTTATACATCTAGATTAATATTGACCAGGTTGATAACTTCTGTCAATTATCAGCAGGCATAAGCCTGAAAGCAGCCATCTCCTGACCGTTACGCACCACCAGAATATCCCCGGCAAGTACAGGGTGGTTCCAGGTCTTGCCCTTAATAGCAGGAAACCTCGCAAGTTCAGTAAACTTATCAGGCGCTGCAGATACCAGGGCCAGGTCACCCTTTTCTGACAGAACCAATATCAGATTCTGGTCAGCTAAAAGTATCATCTGACCTCCGTAACGTCCTGCCCTCCAATTACGTTTGCCATCCTCAATACCAACACATGCGAGGCTCAGACCGTCAAATCCATAAACGTGACCATTATGAATAACGAAGTCATTGAAATATGGTGTTATTGCTGATGTTGTCCAACGTTCGCTGACCTTCCATCCATCCATTTCATGAGCTACAGATATCCGTCGCATGGGATGACCCATATCTCCGCCAAGCAGAATTTCCCCGTCCGAAATCTGAGCCGGTTGAAGGATTGGGTCATCCAGTTTCCACTGGTACCTCCAAAGCAATTTTCCATCATCAGGAGCGAGGCTGATCAAACCGGTGCTACTCATAAGCAGAACCTGAGCTACACCGCCAATAGTTAACAAATGCGGCGAACTGTAGCCTGTACCGGCATCGGGACCGACCCATCGCGGTTTTCCGGTGTTGAGGTCATAGGCAGCAAGTTTTCCGGTAGCGGCAATAATGACTGCGTCGCCAAATACCAGTGGTGAGCTTGTAAAACCCCATCCTAATTCCTTTTCGCCGGTATCGGTTGCGGCGTTACGCGACCATATTAACTTACCATCACTGGCATGGAGAACGTTCAGTATACCGGTTGCACCAAAAGTGACTATGAGGCCATTACTAAGGGTTGGCGTTGATCGTGGACCTGCACCTGCATGAGAGTCCCAGAACCTGGCGTTATCAGTGTGTATCCACACCGGTTTCCCGGTTGCCAGGTCATAGCAAACAACAGCTTCGCTGGCACCTCGTTGTTCCTGCGTGTACAGGAGTCCATCACCAATAGCAAATGATGAACAGCCAGGTCCAATTGGCCGGCGCCAAAGTTCTGCCGGTGGAGATACTTTCCAATCTGTTTTTATCCGGATGCCATGTATGATCCCATCGCGATTTTGTCCGCGAAAACCATCCCAGCTTCCGACTGTCTTTGTTGCTTCCGGGAGACTCATGGGCTCATTCTCAGTCTGGGACATGAAGCGATCCTCCTCTGTCCTGGCCCACCTCCATGCCAGTTCATGATGAAGATGGCTGGTCATCCCATTTGTACGGAGCAATATCCAAACACCTGAAGCAAGTACTATAGTCAGAACCATCGTTACCAGCCTTATAGTGCCTGTGAATCTTTGGCAGGTCACAGCCCAGACAATAAAGGCAAGACTCATAACCGGGATCGAATAAATTTCGAACATCATCCCCATATTTGCCGTAGCTATTGACTTATCGAGGAAACGGGAAGCTGCAAAAAGTGAAATTATCATCAAAAGAATAGCACCCCATCGTTCAGATATGCGGGCCCGGCTAAAAAATGCCCACCACACGACGACAGCCAGACCGCCCAGAATACCGCCAAAAACCCCTATCATCAGAGCTTTGTCACTGGATGAAAGAAGCGGAATAATGAACCGGATCAGCCACTGAAGCACGACGATTGCAACACCTGGCCAAATACGCAGGGAATTATGACTGACCGGATCTTTAGTAGATTCTTGTTCTCCTGTATTCATTTTATATTAAATTATATTGTTGAATGATGCATTCAGGTTCCAATCAAATTTAATAATTATTTAAGACTTGATAATACAATTATACCATCAGGCTTTAATTCTTGATGTAATGTTTTTATGCCACTTAATGTCTTCCCACATTCCTTTAAACTGCGGGTGAGTAAAGTTGGACGAACAGATAAACTTATAATTGTCATGCTTCTTAACCAGATCCACACAAATGGAACCGGCTTCTTTAACCCATTTCCAGTCTGTATCGGGGTAATCCAACCAGTTGATTGGTCCCCAGCCTTCCGTGTTTCCGCAAGGTATATGATGTAATCTTGCCATGTCAGATACTCCTTGAATCTGCTGATCCATCCACTGAGTCATTTCAGGCAAATTGCTTTTCCAGGCACTTAATAAACCCTGAAAGATCCCGGCATTATCCTTTGACTGGTCAATGTCGCCCAGTGCATCCAGACCCGGAAGCTTCCCGGTATCTGCAAACCATAAGTGATAATCAATTACACCGAATTTCGAGAGATCAATCTGATCCAGAGGCATCTGTTTATTAAAAGAAAACTGATATAATTTATTGAAAGCTTTTTGCTGCAGCGCAGTTATTGTTTCATTGGCAAAATTTACATAAAATTCTTTTTGCAATGCATTAAATGTTCCTTTCTTCACCTCTTCCTGATTATCGGGAATGTTTGCATCGGGGTTATTGAGCTTAAATTGCTTTATATCTTCCATAGAGTCAAGTTCTTTCTTAAGCCAGTCATACCCATGCCAAAACGGGTATTCGTTCAGTAAATCAACATAAATAGTATTATCATCAAGAAGTCCATGCTGCTGTAAAAAAGTCAGAGTTTCAATCCAGGCTCTGGCTAATCCGCCTTTTTCAGTAAACACGTCTCTTGGTCCGCCATGTGGAAGGAACCATGTAGCCAAACCTACTTTAATACCATATTTTTTACATTCAGGTAAAAATTCAAGCAATGCTTCCCTTGGCCTGAAATTCATTGAATAGTCATTACCCCATTTTACCGGTTTCCAGCTGTCTCTTATGCTTCTGAACTGTTCGGTAACCTTACCTTCCTTATCCGCTGATACATATTGGGGCATCGCATCTATGCGTATTGCATTATAGCCACGCTCGGCTAATCCTTCAAGTACATTGCGCCAGTGTTCAAATTCACCATAGCGATGATGTCTTAAGATCCAGCTGAAATCCCACATTGCGATAGCCAATGGTTTTTTTGAGTGGTTCAAATAACTGTTTATAGTATCAGAGTCGGGAACCAGTGAATTTAACCCCGGGGAATGCTGCCCCTGCCTGCTTAATAAGGCACTTATGCCAAAAGCTGTGCTTTTAATGAACTTCCTGCGTTCCATAATTATATAATTTAAATATGTATTTTTTTAAGCGAATGCGATATATTCATTCAAATTAACATTGGAAAATAAGGAAAAAATCAGTATAAATAAGTCACAGGTCAAGTTCGAAATTACTAAGTTGTGACTATTTTTTTTAAATAATTAAACAAATAAGATGATTAAAAGCATTTTAACAGATGTAAGTTGAATTATTAAGTAAAATTGATGCTCAAATTATTATTTTTAATTCAAGCTTTCTTTTTATTGATTTGTTGAATAATAAAACATTTTCGAATAAAAACTTAAAAGATTTTCAACTTTAACTCATTTCATAAAAATTCTTAAAAAAAAATTACTATTTTTGGTCGTGAAATTCTTTGCCAAAACAACAGTTCGCTCATGAATTGCATTATAGTAGATGACGATATATTAACCTGCAAGATACTGGAGGGGTATGTGAGCAAATCCACCTCTCTGAATCTGGTTGGTTCGTTCAGTGATTCTTTAGCAGCCAGGGATGTCTTAACAAAACGTCAGGATATAGATCTTGTTATCCTCGATATTCAGATGCCCGAGATGAATGGTTTTGATTTTATCCGCAGCCTCGATTTCCCCCCGAACATAATAATTGTATCATCAGCTGAAGAGTTTGCACTTAAGGCATTCGATTTCAACGTTGTCGATTACCTTCTGAAACCCGTCACTTATGGACGTTTCTGTAAAGCTATCGATAAAACAATCAGATACTTTGCAAGAAAAGAGGGCCCGAACAGCGCTGATGAAGAAATATTCATCAAAAAGGGATCTTCACTTGTAAAACTGAAACTTACAGAAATCATATATATCGAAGCTCTTGAGAATTATGTTACTCTGAACACCAACGATGACAGGTTTACAATTCATTTTACAATGAAAGCCATTGAAAACCAATTGCCTTCAGGTGTATTCATCAGGGTTCACAGATCATTTATCATAAACAAGAGCATGATCCAGTCGATAAAAGAGAACACTCTAGAACTGATCGTAGGTGGTTCTGTTAAAAGCATTCCGGTCGGGAAATCATTCAGGGATTCACTTCTGAATGACATTAATGTGATGGCCAGATAATCATCAGATTTTCTCATGCTTACTAATCGTCAACTGTTCCTCCAACATCTGGGACAAACTTCGGCAGCACCAATGATGCTTGAAATTGTCAGGGCTGAAGGTATTTACATGTTCGGACCTGAAGGTGAAAAATATATTGATCTTATTTCCGGAGTATCCGTAAGCAATACCGGTCATTGCCATCCAAAAGTTGTAGAAGCGGTAAAGAAACAGGTCGATCTCTATATGCACCTGATGGTTTATGGAGAATTTATTCAGAACCCACAGGTGAAATATGCCGAACGACTTACAGGAATTCTTCCCACGGTTCTGAACTCATGCTATTTCGTCAACTCTGGCAGCGAAGCTGTTGAGGGAGCTATTAAACTTGCCAAAAGATTTACAGGCAAAAGCCGGATTGTATATTTTAAAAATTCCTATCATGGCGGTACCAATGGTGCACTTAGTATTCAGGGCAGTGAACAATATAAGAATGCATTCCGTCCACTGCTGCCTGATACATACCAGGCAATTTTTAATGATGAAAAGTCGCTTGATGCCATTGACGGTAAAACAGCCTGCGTAGTTGTTGAACCCGTTCAGGGGGAGGCAGGTATCATTTTTCCTGAGGATGATTTTTTGATAAAAATCAGAAACAGGTGTAATATAACAGGTGCTCTGCTGATATTTGATGAGATACAGACAGGTTTCGGGCGACTCGGCCATATGTTTGCAATTGACAGATTCAGAGTTATTCCCGATATTCTTCTTCTGGCAAAAGCGCTCGGAGGTGGCATGCCGCTAGGAGCATTCGTTTCATCATCAGAAATAATGTCATCACTGACTACAAATCCGTCTTTAGGTCATATTACCACCTTTGGCGGTCATCCTGTATGCTGCGCAGCAGGCCTTGCATCACTGAATATTATAATAGAGGAAAATCTGGCAGCCAGAGCAAACTCAAAATCCACTCTCTTCAAGAATGAACTCATTCATCCTCTGATTTCAGAGGTGAGGGGAGAGGGTCTTTTTCTTGCCGTTGAGCTTACTGACCCTGTTTATGTTCCTTATATTATTTCTCATGCACCCGATTATGGACTGGTTCTAGATTATTTCCTTTTCTGTGGAAATTCATTCAGGATTGCCCCTCCACTGATAATCACTGAGAATGAAATAATTTTAGCATGTAATCTATTAAAAAAACTTCTTGATGATGCTGGTCATAACATTCTAATGCCATGAAATCATTTTTGTTATATTTAATGTTGTTTATTCTCCTTTTAACCGATTCAGTAAATTGTCAGATTTCACATGCAGATACTCCTCAGATACTTGAGGAACTTTTTAACAGGCTCGCAAATAACTATAATGATAACGATAGGATCAGGATCAATGATTCAATAAGGACCATCCTCTATAGCTATGTTAAATCCGATTCTGTTTTTACATACAGGTTCACTAACCTCAGGTACCTGGGTCAGATCACATCTCCAGATTCTCTGCTGAAGATAGTCACATGGAATCTTCTTCTGGGAAAGGAACCGGCAAGATATTACTGCTATTTTATCAGAAAACAGGAACCGGGAGGTGAGAATAAGATATATGCACTATCGGCAAACTACAATGAAAAACCGGTTAACACAGATACAACTTATACGCAATCAGACTGGTACGGAGCACTATATTATGATCTGAAACCTTACACATTTGACAACATCCGTTGTTGGGTTATGCTCGGAATTGATTTTGGTGATCCAAATATCAGCAGGAAGTTAATTGATGTATTGAACTTTAAACCTGATGGTTCAATGGTATTTGGCAGAAAATGGTTTGCGGGAGTAGAAGAAAAAAAATACCGGGTAATATTTGAATACGCGTCAAGCGCAATGATGTCTCTGAGGTTCAAGTCTGAAAACTCAATTATTTTTGATCATCTTGTTCCATTCAAACCATCTCTTAAGGATGATCGGCAATATTATGGTCCCGATTATTCTATTGATGCTTATGATTTTGATAATGGAATCTGGAAGCTGAAGATTAATGTGGATGTCAGGAATGAGGAATGAGAAATTTACTATCTTCACCTCTGTTATGGCAAAGAACATCAAGACACATATTTTCTGTTACGATGACCACAGGGGTTTTTCTGAGGATGTCAGGAAAAAGTTTGCTGATCAGTCAAGATATTCAGTTTCATCGTTCCCCACCCGCGAGGAATTTATTAAGCTCATAGAACATGAGAAGGAGCATACTTATTGTAAGGTAGCAATTCTTGCCCTTCATGATACCAAAGAACAATTTGAGATGATTGATCATCTTACAATGGAGATCAAAAAAATTGATCCGGCTACTGGTCTTATCCTTCTCGGTCCGCCAGATAAGATGGAATTGATAAAGAAATCGGTGAAATTTAATATTGATGCTTATATTCCAAAAAACGGTAATTCGGTTCTTCGCATTCATAATGCTGTTAAGAAACTGATTAGTGAGCATGGTATAGCCGTTTTCAGAAAAAGGAGCAATATTTCTGTTTATCTTCTGATGGGAATTCTCCTGCTCTCGATTATCTCTATCATTGTGGCATACTTCAGGTTTCCTCAGTATTTCTAGCAATCACCTCTTTTTACTGTCCTGCTGCTTAATCCGTCCTAAATCAGGTATGCACTCTTCTTCATATCTGATTTTTCTGAACATTTATTTTGAACAATGAATTTCAATGAGAAAACTGAAAATAAAATCCATTAAACACGGAGTGTCACAGGGTAATACGGAGTTGCACAGTGAAAGTCTGAATAAAGTTTAACAATATGTTTTAAGCCGTGTTCCTCTGTGATCCCGATAGCTATCGGGACTCTGTGTAACTCCGTGGTTAAGTAAAAGCTATAAATGAAAACAATTGAATGTGTATAAAGAGCATATTCGGAAATAAAAGCCTGGGTGAGTTTACTTTCAAAGAATGTGACTATTTGTCAGTAATAAACTAACGGCACACCTTTTGAAAGCAATGGGCAGATTATTTATGTATAACTAAAATATTACAAGATATGGAAACCGGAAAGATTGGAGTAACCACTGAGAACATTTTCCCGATAATTAAGAAATTTCTTTATTCTGATCATGAGATTTTCCTTCGAGAACTTATTTCTAATGCCGTAGATGCAACACAGAAGCTGAAAACAATGGCTTTAGCCGGTGATTATAAAGGAGAAATTGGTGATACAACCATCAGGGTGTCGGTTGACAAAAAGAAAAAAACCATTAAAGTTTCGGATTGCGGAATTGGCATGACCAAGGAAGAGGTAGATAAATATCTTAACCAGATAGCTTTTTCAAGCGCAAATGATTTCCTTGATAAATATAAGGACCAATCAAGTGCAATAATCGGCCATTTTGGACTTGGTTTTTATTCTTCATTCATGGTCTCCGACAAAGTTGAAGTAATTACCAAATCATATCAGGAAGGGGCGAGTGCTGTTAAGTGGAGCTGCGATGGCAGTCCTGAGTTCTCAATAGAGGAGGTTGAAAAGGACAAAATCGGAACAGATGTGATTCTCTATATTGATAAGGAGTCAAAAGATTTTCTTGAGGAAAGCAAGATTGAGCAGTTGCTGAAAAAATATTGCAAGTTTCTTCCGGTTGAAATTGCATTTGGAAAAGAAACTGAATGGAAAGACGGGAAGTCAGTTGAAACAGGAAAAGACAAGATCATCAATAACACCAAACCGGCATGGACACTAAGACCTGCTGATCTTAAAGAAGAAGATTACAAAAAGTTTTACAGGGAGCTCTACCCTGCAGGTGATGATCCGTTATTCTATATTCATCTGAATGTTGATTACCCATTCAAACTGACAGGGATTCTATATTTTCCTAAGATCAAAAGCAATATAGAGATTCAGAAGAATAAAATACAACTATACTGTAACCAGGTTTTTGTAACTGATTCTGTTGAAGGTATTGTCCCTGAGTTTCTGACACTTCTGCACGGAGTTATTGATTCGCCTGATATACCTCTTAATGTTTCAAGAAGTTATCTTCAGAGTGATTCCAATGTGAAGAAAATTTCAAGCCATATAACCAAAAAAGTAGCTGACAGATTAAATGATATATTCAAAAATAACAGGGAGGAATTTGAGAAAAAATGGGATAATCTTAAACTGTTTATCGAATATGGCATGATCACAGAGGAGAAGTTCTACGAAAAGGCTTCAAAATTTGCTCTACTGAAAAATACTGATGATAAGTACTTTACATTTGAAGAGTATGAAAAGCTGATCAAAGATAACCAGACAGATAAAAACAAAACTCTTATCTATTTATACTCTACAAATAAGACAGATCAGTTTACATATATAGACAAAGCTAAAAACAAAGGTTACGATGTGTTGCTTCTCGATGGTCAGCTGGATGTTCATCTTATAAATCAGCTTGAATCAAAACTGAAGGATACAAGGTTCGTCAGAGTTGATTCGGATGTTGTCGACAAGCTTATTCAGAAAGATGAAACCCGTGTATCAAAGTTATCTGAAGAACAAAAAGATGATCTTAAAAGTGTTTTTACTGTCACCGGAAAATCAAAAGAGATCTATAATGTGGTTTTTGAAACACTTGACGAAAATGACGCTCCACTGATTATTACCCAGTCAGAATTCATGCGCAGGATGAAAGATATGTCACAGATGGGAGGAGGGATGAATTTTTATGGTGAACTGCCAGATAGCTACAATCTTGTTGTCAATCCCAATCATCAGATTATCAGTAAAATATCTGAAGATCTTCAGACCAAAGAGGGTGCAAAACTTACTGAAAACAATAAAGAGCGTCTAAGGATGAAGGAAGAGATTGCCTTTACGGAACAGGAGCATAAAAAGAAGAAG
This sequence comes from Bacteroidales bacterium, assembly GCA_003157075.1. Lineage (GTDB taxonomy): Bacteria > Bacteroidota > Bacteroidia > Bacteroidales > VadinHA17 > LD21. The sequence goes on from PMIL01000067.1 coordinate 31,519, forward strand.
GTGGAAGAGATAAGTCAGATCGAAAAAGATGACCTTGAAAAACTAAAAAATGAGCTCTCTTCTGTTGAAAATGCAAGGAAAGATATTCTTGAAGCATATGGCTCTTCAAATAAACTTGTAAAACAACTTATTGATCTTGCTTTATTGGCAAACAATATGCTTAAGGGTGAAGAACTTAGCACTTTCGTGAAGAGGAGTGTGGATCTGCTCTAACCCAATACACCCCCTCCCGCTTCGCGGGATCCCCCTAAAGGGGGAATAATTTCGTGGTGTTTATTTGAATATCACTTTGATGTAGAGGATAAACCCCCCTTTAGGGGGGCAGGGGGGCAATTAGGTTTCAGATCATCCTCCCAATCTCTGCCTTTACATAATCTATTGCTGCCCGTGTTGGTTCCTGCTCCATCTCCATTATTTTTTCGAGGAGCTTTTTGCTAAGTGTCATGCCGGACGATTCCTGTGGAATTTTTTCAGCTTCACTGTTAATTATTTTTATCATATTGGAACGGGCATTCCTCACCACTTCCCAGGCTTGCTGACTCATGTAGATCTGTTGAGACAGATTGTGTTCAAATTCGCTCCTGATGGCATTAAGCATTGCTGAATGAAGTTGGTCCGCCGACATTTCAGGAGTACTTACCCTTATCAATAGTGATTCAAGTGAGATCCTTTCAAGGAACAGAATAATTCTTTCGTATGCCTGAAGCTTTATAGGAGTTACTGTACGGCTGTTCTGCAATACCAGTTCCTGTCTTCTTTTATCCTGATCATTTTTGATCATGTTTCTAAGGATAATCCAGGCTGTGCAGAGCACAATCAGTGCAGGGATGGAGATTTTCAAGATATCTGCTAAAGCTTCCATTTTATAAATGTTTATGCAAACCTAATTATTTTTTAGTCAAAAGTCAAAAGCTGAAAGCTGAAAGTCGGAATTCGGAAGTCGGAATTCGGAAGTCGNNATGTCTTTATTATATACAGTTTAATATGGAATATTTATCCGACAGAGTAAAATCATTAGCCATCTCCCAGACACTTGCAATGGCTCAGAAAAGCCGGGAATTAAAGGCAAAAGGCATTGATATTATAAGCCTCAGTCTCGGGGAGCCTGACTTTAACACTCCTGATTACATCAAGGATGCGGCTAAGAAGGCGATTGATGAAAATTACTCGAAATATCCGCCTGTGCCAGGCTACACTGATCTCAGAGAAGCGATCTCCAAAAAGTTTAAGGTGGAAAACGGAATCAATTATTCTTCTGATCAGGTGATAGTATCGGCAGGAGCAAAACATTCTCTGATAAATGTTATTTTATCGATAGTAAATCCAGGTGAAGAAGTAATAATTCTTGCCCCTTACTGGGTGAGCTATTATGATCAGGTTATAATTGCCGAAGGCAAACCGGTAGTTATAAAAGCCACCCTGGAAAATGATTTCAAGATAAGACCTGAACAACTGGAGGCTGCCATTACTGGCAAAACAAGACTGGTGATATTTAATTCTCCTTCAAATCCTACAGGAATGGTATATAGCCGAAAGGAGATGGAGCAGATTGCGAGAGTGGTCGCGAAACATGAAGGACTATTTATCATTTCTGATGAGATTTATGAACATATTATTTTCACAGGCGAGCATGTGAGCATGGCTTCCTTTGATTTCATATACGACAGGGTCATTACTGTCAATGGTGTTTCAAAAGGATATGCAATGACCGGCTGGAGAATTGGATATATTGGGGCACCGCTCTGGATTGCAAAGGCGTGCAACAAATTTCAGGGCCAGTTCACTTCAGGTGTTTGTTCTATCGCACAGAGAGCTGCGCTCGCTGCGTTACAGGGCAATGGGGATTCACAGAGGATGATGAAAGCGGCTTTTCTTCGGCGTCGTGATTTGATTTGCGGGTTGTTAAAGGAAGTACCGGGAGTTAAAGTAAGAATTCCTGAGGGAGCATTTTATGTAATGCCTGAAATAAGCTACTATTTTGGCAAGTCTGATGGTGAAACCAAAATCACAAATTCAGATGAGCTTGCCCTGTATTTACTCGATAAGGCACAGGTTGCAACAGTTGGAGGTGATGCTTTCGGTGCACCTGAATGCCTGCGTATCTCATATGCAACTTCGGATGAGCTACTTATCGAGGCTGTCAGGAGAATCAAAGCGGCACTTGAGAGATTAAAATAACCGAACTCGCAGATTCACTTCTTTTCNNCCCCCTTCAGGGGGGCAGGGGGGCAAACCATCACGAGAACTCAGTTCCTTTAGGATGGCAGGGTGGTAAAAACTAGTATTTATTATACGACACCTTTTCTTCCGCAGGCTTCCGTCTTTTCTCCCGCTGTTCACTTAACGAATATCCTAGAGTAATTAAGAGTTCAACACGTTTTGATCTTGGAATCTCAAGAAGCTTTCTTATTATCTTTTCATCAAACCATCCGATTATGCACGATCCGATTCCTTCTGCTTTAGACTGCAGACAGATATTTTCGGTGGCTATCCCAATGTCGAATAATGAATAATCCTTATTCTTTATTGTCGCGCCGACCTTAGATGACATATTTGATTTTTCTCTTACAATGACAATAATTACAGGAGCCTGGGCGACAAAACTATTCATCCCAATCAGTTTTGCAGAAGCTGCATCAGCTACTTTCAAAACCAGCTCCGGATCATCTACTATAATGAATTTCCAGGGTTGCGCATTGCATGCAGACGGAGCCATCCGGCCGGCTTCTATGATCCTGTCAAGCTTCTCCTTTTCAATATGTCTGTCACTGTATTTTCTGTCGCTCTGACGACTTATTATCAGCTCAAGAAAATCTTTTCCATCCGTCATTCTTAATAATTATTTGGAAGTAGTTCAAAATAGGCCTCCGGATGAAGACATGCCGGGCAGTTCTTGAGAGGTTTTGTTCCAAAATGAACATAACCGCATTTTCTGCAATACCAGAATACTTTATCCTCGCGCTGAAATACTTTATCCTGCATCACGTTCTCGAGTAATTTTCTGTATCTCTCTTCATGGGTTTTCTCGGCAACAGCAATTGCCTTAAATGCAGCTGAAATATTTTTAAATCCCTCTTCCTCAGCTGTCTTAGCGAAAGCTGGATAAAGGTCATTCCATTCTTCATGCTCACCTTCAGCTGCTGCTAATAGATTATCTTTCGTTGTTTCAGTTTTACCGGCAGGATAAGTAGCTGTTATCTCAACCATCCCGCCTTCAAGAAACCTGAAGAATCTTTTTGCATGCGTCTGTTCCTGTAATGCAGTAGCCTGAAAGATTCCGGAAATCTGTTCAAAACCTTCTTCTTTTGCAACCTTTGCTGCAAATTCGTATCTGTTTTTAGCCTGTGATTCACCTGCGAAAGCCTTCAGCAGGTTCTGTTCTGTTTTTGTTCCTTTTAAACTTTTTTCCATACAAGATTACTTTTATGAGTTTTATATATCAGGATTATAAAAATGATATAATCCGCAAGATAATCAGAGTAAATATAACTATCTTTATTTTGAAAATAACTTGTAACAGAAAGTTGAATAAAAATTAATTTAAAAATCACGAAGATGATAATTGTACTATTTTTTCTGGCGATCATTGTAATTTTCATTCTGATGGCTGTTTCATTGTATAACAGGCTTGTCAGACTGAGAAATAACAGAGAACAGGCTTTTGCAGATGTTGATGTTCAGCTCAAGCAGAGGCACGATCTTATACCACAGCTGGTTGACTCAGTTAAAGGTTATATGGGACATGAGAGAGGAGTTCTTACTGATATCACCGAAGCAAGAACCAACGCAATGAAGGCAACTACCATCAACGAAAAAATAGATGCTGAAAACAAATTATCAACTGCACTTGAAGGTTTGAAAGTTTCGGTGGAAGCATATCCTGATCTTAAGGCAAGTCAGAACTTTATGGA
>PMIL01000350.1 GCA_003157075.1 Bacteroidales bacterium
TTACACAAAATATTTCACATGCTCAAATAGGGAAGTTTTGTGCTTCCCTTTTTTTTCAAACTCTCAGTTCCGGGTAACAACTTTCATGTATTGCCGATATAACTCTTGTAAGTTAAAGCATATTGTATAACTTTAATATGAATTCTTTACCTGAGAGTCAGACTATAAGTATCGTATAATTCTTTATATCAGGGTATTTCTTGTCTATTAGCTTTCATTATAACATGAAAGTTTCTACAATAAACCAGGACTAGCTCATCTTGTCCTATTACATCGTTCCCAATCCCGGACTTTTTTCCGACTTAATGTTTTCTTTCGTGTTTTTGGTCACTATCACGACAAATTAGCTAATGGGACTTAGTGCCATTTAGATAATTCTTTAATAAAAACTTAAGACTGAGTGACAACTGATCAAATCATTCGAACATATTTTAGTAAAATTTGTTTGTTTGACTTGATATAGTCGTTTCTATCTTTTAGTGCGTCCAATAAAATTATTCACTATGCAACCTCAAACAGACTTCCGTCCTCAACTTCATGGGTTTGATTTTAATAATCATTGGGATACCGATGATAATTACAGAAGTTTCATTAAAGAAAAATTGCTGGATGCTGTACCGATCGTTGTAAAAATCATTGTTACTAATCCATTATTCGGTGGCGCCTTGTTAGGAGCGCTTGGAGCAGCATATGGTGTAGGGGAGGCATTATTACCAGGAATATTTGATACAATCGTTATACCAGGAATTATTAACGAGATAGTGAATGAGGTGGATGATAACATTACAGATTTCATCCCGGATAATTATGGCGCCTGTGGGGGAATGGCATATGCCTCCCTGGATTATTATTATTATCAATGGGTGATTCCAAAAGGAATATATGTACATCCCGATAATAATGCATTTAATGTACCCCCTGAAGGCGAGCTTCGTGATTATATATACACTCGCCTAAAGGATACATATGATGCTGGAGGAGTACTTAATAAAATGCTGGAATGGTTTATTATTTTAAAAACACTTCCTTCACAGATTGGAGGCGGTGGAGAAGAAATACAAAATCGTACAAAAGACGAATGGATGAAGTTAGTCAGCCTGCTTGACCAGGGAAAGCCACAACCTCTTGCAATTTTGTATGACGTTAATGATATTTTTGATAATCATCAGGTGGTGGCTTATGGTTATAATGGTGATCCAATCATAGGGCATGCTACAATTAATATTTATGACAATAATGCTCCTAATGAAGAAAGGTTAATTGAGTTTGATTTTACACAATCAGAAATACATGGAATTTTAGCTAATGTTCAGGACGGCCCGAAACGGAGAGATGTGAAGGGATTTTTTTGTATTGAATACATTCCTAAAAGACCACCGGTATCATGGTACTTAAAGCAAGGTCTGTTCGCAGGTCCCACGCTTCGACAGAGTGTTGGTGCCAATTTTTATATTAATGGTGCTGTGCAAAATGCATTTACATTTTTTCAGCCTTTTAAAAATTCACCCCTTGCATTTCAGCAAATAGAATCGATAATAACGCCGATGATCAGCGATGCATTGGGTTATAATATGTCAAAATCCTTGAGTAATCCTTCAGAGGAAAATGCTTTTGAAGCTATACTCTTACCTTTTATGACGACTATTTCATTTAGTCACTCCGGAAGTTATAATATGTTTGCTAAAGTACTACTTTCAATACGAGACATGAATACACATAACGGATTATTGGATGCTTCAAGTCAGTCTTTGTCCGCTATATTTTTCCTGCCGGTAGTAACCGATGAAGTGGTCAATCCTCTTCAATTGACTACTTTAGCCTCATTAATAATTGCGCCTTATAATCCAGATGCTATATCCTGTTATTATCCTTGCGTGGAAGGAAGTAATATAACGCTGATAGTTACCAACAACCCTTTTGGAAATGCTCATTTGAGGTATGACTGGAGTGTATTAAATATGCATACAGGTGATATACACAGTCAGCGATTTGAAGTATTTGATCTACCGACAGCAAATACAGTTTTTACAGTGAATGTTGTAATTACCAATAATGACGATGGTTCACAGGCTTCCGGCAGTATAAACTTAACGACTTATTCTGAAGGTGAAGCTGATAGATCGACTGGTGCCTGCAAACTATTTCAATATCTACATCATCTTATAATACCATCGATTTTAATTAATCCGTTCGGGCCTGATGATAAGAAATTTCAAAATTATCTTCAGCAAAACATTCGACAAATAGCAAAAGACGCCAGTCAAATAGTAAATTTAAGTAAAGATTGGGGAAAATATTCCGAATAACTTTTGAGTAATGATTATTGATAATTTACTGACTAAAACAACCAATTTATGAAAAAGATTTTTTTGAGTTTTTTAGTTTTGAGTGTTGCATTTTATGGTTGTACGCCAAGTGTTACAATTGGTACACAAACATGGATGTCAAACAATCTTACTACGACTTATTACAAAAATGGAGATCCGATTCTGGAGGTTGAGTCCGCTGAATCCTGGGCTAATTTAACTACTGGCGCATGGTGTTACTATAACAGCGATCCTTCAAATGAGACGTACTATCAAAAGCTGTATAATTGGTATGCTCTAATCGACCCCAGAGGCTTGGCACCAAGCGGCTGGCATATTCCTAGTGATGCAGAATGGACAACATTATCAAATTTTTTAGGTGGAGATAACGTTGCAGGAGGGCCTCTTAAAGAAAGTGGTACATTACGGTGGAAAAGCCCAAATGCGGGAGCTACAAATAGTAGCGGGTTTAAAGGTTTTCCTGGTGGTTATCGTGACTTCGATGGCAAGTTCCATGATATTGGTTCTAGTGGTTATTGGTGGAGTTTACCTCCTGTAGGCACTACAAATCCATGGTTCCGCACCTTGGGTTATGCTATTGGCGGTTTCTTTGGGTTTAATATGGATAAACAAACAGTTGGGTTTTCTGTCCGTTGCGTCAAGGATTAATTGTTTTTCAATTAATAAGTGATGTTGCTTCTCATAGCAATGAAATATGGATATTTTTAAGTATCCATTTTTTGCATAGGACCCTTGACTAAGGTTCCTACAAATGAAGTCTCAATAGTTAATATTCCCGTTTTATTGTTTAATTTTAGTCTTCTCAAAAAAACTCAATGCCAACCAAAGAAGCCAGAGCCCGTATTAAGATCAATAAACTGCTCGAAGAGGCAGATTGGAGAATGATTGATGATAGCACGGGTAAGGCAAATGTGGTCCTTGAGAATAATGTAAAGATTACCAGCACTGTCTCAGACGATCTGGGTGAAGACTTTGAAAAGACAACCAATGGATACGTTGATTATCTTTTGCTGGATGAAAGGGGATTTCCGCTGATAGTACTTGAGGCAAAGTCTGAAGATAAAAATCCTTTAGTAGGAAAGGAACAAGCTCGTAAATATGCCAGGGCTCAGAACTGCAGATATGTGATACTTTCGAACGGTAACATACATTACTTCTGGGACATTGAGAAGGCAAACCCTTCAATCATTACAAAGTTCCCAACCCAGCAATCAGTTAAGAACTACTCGGCATACAAATCACAACCAGTTCGTCTCATCAACGAGAAGATTTCCAGAGATTATATTGTTCTCACTCAGAAACCGAACTACAGTGTAATCCCAGAGTACCTGGATCCAAAAACACAGGAACAATTTATTCAGACTAACAAACTCAGATTCCTAA
>PMIL01000343.1 GCA_003157075.1 Bacteroidales bacterium
AATGTAGGTTATGAAAGGGATGCTTTTCTTCATTACCTTGATCTTGGTGCCCAGTTCAGAACACAGAACAAGTACTATCTTTCCGCCCTTCAAAAACAAGGCAAAGTACCACCTGTTCATAAGTTCAAACCCGAACCTGATATTGATAAGGATGGCAAGATTACCGATGTTTTAGTGACTGGTCAGACAGTTCTCGTTCAGATAACAAAGGAACCCATCTCAACAAAAGGTCCAAGGCTTGCTTCCGAAATTTCACTTGCAGGAAGAAATCTTGTCTTAATGCCATATTCAGATAAGGTTTCTATATCTTCAAAAATTGAAAGCGTTGAAGAGAAAAGCCGTCTTAAAGCGCTGGTTCAGAGTATTAAACCCCGGAATTATGGAGTTATTGTCAGAACCGTTGCAGAAGGGAAAAAAGTTGCCGTATTGGATGCTGAGCTGAGAGAACTTGTCCAGAAATGGGAATCTGCTTTCTTAACTGTAAAAAAGGAGACAAAATCGCCCAAACTTTTTATCGGGGAAATGAATAGAACCTCGACTATTCTAAGGGATATGCTTAATGTTACATTCAACAGTATTCATATAAATGAACCCACAATTGCAGAAGATATACGGGCATATATTAGGGGAATTGCCCCTGAAAAAGAAAAAATAGTCAAATTATACAAAGGTACACTGCCAATATTTGACCATTTTGGAATTAATAAACAGATAAAAGGACTCTTCGGGAAAACAGTCTCTTTCAAACATGGTGCGTATCTCATCATTGAACATACTGAAGCGCTTCATGTAATTGATGTCAACAGCGGGAACAGATCAAGATCGGGAAACGATCAGGAATCAAATGCTCTTGAAGTTAATATGGAAGCTGCAACAGAAATTGCCCGGCAATTGAGGCTCAGGGATATGGGAGGTATTATTGTAGTCGATTTTATTGATATGCAATCTCAGGAGAATAAGCAACTGCTTTACGATAAGGTGAAGGAGACCATGGCTAATGACAGAACAAAACATAATATTCTCCCTCTTACAAAATTTGGGCTGATGCAGATAACCAGGCAGAGAGTAAGACCTGAGATGAATATTGTCACGAATGAAAAATGCCCTTCCTGTCATGGTTCAGGTGAAACAAAGCCTACAATCCTCTTTACTGATGAACTTGAGCGCTGTCTCTCTTTTATCGTTGACAAGATTAAAACCAAAAAGCTTATCCTGAATGTTCATCCATTTGTTGCCTCATATCTTACCAAAGGATTGATCCCCGTCTACAGAAGATGGAATTTTAAATACAAGATACGCCTTAAAATTCAGGCTGTCACTTCCTATCATATGCTTGAATATCATTTCTACGATCTCTTCAATAACGAGATAGATCTCGCCTGATCCATCAATATCCCAAGATTTCAAGTTATCATACTTATCAGGAGATTTATTACTTTTGTATTTATTCTTTTGCCCTGCAATCCCGCTTTGGCGGTACTCGTTCTCATTTTTAAGATAATTGAGTACGAACCCCAGGTGGCAGGTGGGTAAAAAAACCTTTCCGACCTTTATGGTTAATGGATTTTGGCATTTATTTATAATCAAGATTTGTAATGAGAAGACTTTTAATTTTTATATCGTTTTTAATTTTTGCACTAAGCGCCTCCGCTCAGATCTATGACCCTGTAACCTGGGATTTCAGTTATGAAAAGAAAGGAGACAAACAGTACGAGCTTATTTTTTCTGCTATTATTGAAAAGAATTCCCATATATATTCAATGGACATCCCTGCCGGAGGTCCGATACCAACATCTTTCAGAATTGACAGCCTTCCAGCTTTCAAAATTGATGGAGCCACATACGAAGTTACAAAGCCTGTTGAAGTCATGGACGACGCATTTGGCTTTAAGATCAGGACTTTCAGTAATAAGGCAGAATTCCGTCAGAAAATCAGAGCTGTGTCGTCTTCATTTACGGTCTCAGGAGCAGTGAACTATATGGCATGCAATAATGCCACTTGTTCTCCTCCCAAAGATGTTGATTTTTCAATCAAAATAGAAGATAAGCCCGAAACACAGGTCATAATAAGCAGCAGCACTGAAAATGAGAATTCTAAACCAATCACAACTGACAGAGGGCTACTCAGATTCTTTCTGATTTCATTACTGGCCGGTTTCGCAGGTGTGCTGACTCCGTGCGTTTTTCCAATGATCCCAATGACAGTAGCATTTTTCTCACAAGGCTCAGAGGACAGGGGCAAAGCCATTTTTAAAGCTCTGATATTTGGAATTTCAATTGTTTTGATTTATTCATCACTGGGTATAATAGTCTCACTTACAAGTGCTGGTGCAGGATTCGCAAATGCATTAAGTACCCACTGGATTCCGAATAGCATATTTTTTCTTCTCTTTGTGGTATTTGCAGTTTCTTTTTTCGGGGCATTTGAAATTATTCTTCCAAATAGCTGGGTTACCCACGCTGATTCAAAGGTCGACAAAGGGGGTACTCTTGCTGCTTTTTTTATGGGATTAACCACTGTAATCGTTTCATTCTCATGCACCGGGCCTATAATTGGTGCACTTCTTGTTGAAGCAGCCAGCGGAGATGTTTTAAGACCAACACTTGGAATGATTGGATTTGGTATTGCTTTTGCGTTGCCATTTACAATTTTTGCGCTTTTCCCATCAATAATGAACCGCATACCGAAATCTGGAGGATGGCTGAACTCGATAAAAGTCGTTCTTGGATTCATAATGCTTGCCTTCAGTATGAAATTCCTTATGACTATAGACGGCGTATATTCTCTGGGCTTATTATCAAGAAACCTTTTCCTGGCAATCTGGATTGTTCTGTTTTCCCTGCTTGGATTATATCTTATGGGAAAGATAAAATTTGCTCATGACAGCGATCTTCAACATATTGGGACTTTCAGACTTTTTCTTATAATTGCGGTATTTACATTTGTGGTTTATCTTATTCCGGGGCTATTCGGTGCTCCCCTTAACGGAATATCATCCTTCCTGCCTGCACAGGAAACATCTGAATTCAATCTCCCGAAGCTTATAATGGAAAACAGGTCTGTTTCATCACCTTCTGTTCTGTCGGCTCCAACGAGCCAGCTTTGTTCAGAACCCAAACATTCTGATATCTTTGGAATGCCTCTAGGTCTGAAAGGCTATTTCGACTATAAACAGGGTCTTGCATGTGCAAAAGAACAAGGTAAGCCTGTATTGATCGACTTTAAAGGTCACGCCTGTGCAAACTGTAAAAGAATGGAAGCAAAAGTTTGGGCTGATCCGGAAGTATTAAAAAGACTCAGAGACAACTTCGTAATAATTGCATTGTATGTTGACGACAGGACTCAATTGCCTGAAAGTGAATGGATAATTTCAGCAATTGATGGAAAACAGAAAAAGACAATAGGGAAAATCTGTGAAGATCTTGAAATCTCGAATTTTAAAACAAATGCATTGCCTCTGTATGTAATAACCGATTATGATGGCAATTCTCTGAATAAACCGATGCCAACAAACCTTAATATCGAGGAGTATAAGAAATGGCTGGATGAAGGGGTGACTCTATTTAAATCAAAGAATTCTAAATAATTGGATTTATTACTCTGTGAAACTCTGTGTCTTCTCTGTGGCTCTCTGTGTAATGATATGTTTAAGAATAAACACAGAGTTTCACAGAGTATCACAGACGAGCACAGAGTCACACAGAGGATAACCTATGCAAATCTCAGGGTTGAATAATCACATAAACTATTTCAAATAAATATTCCCTCTTGTTGCATCTATTTTTACTTTGGACTTCACCGGATTTTTACCAACAGTACCTGAAGTCATGTACTCTTTCTTGTCCTCATTCAGGGCTTTTTGTTCGGACTTTATATTCTTCTCAGGCAGTACAAGGAAAGCATTTAGATGCCTGATATCTAAATTATAAGAGGCGGCTTGATCAAACTTTAATGAGACGTCTGAGTAGTTTGAAGTGATATTTATCGATTCAAAGTCTTTATCGATAAGATCAGCATTGAAACTTCCATACCTGGTTGTGAGGTTTACCTCTTTCCTTAAATAGCTGAGTTTATAGTCTGAGAAATATGAGTTGAATTGAAGTGATTCAATCGCGTCGATAAAAAACTTATCCCTCTTTGATTCACCCCTTAACATTCCGGCTTTTTTGATATCATATTTGGAGGATATAGAATTTAGTGACAGATCTTCAGATGCTCCGATGGAAACTTCGGAAAAAGATGCGTCAATGTTTCCTGACACAATTGAATTGATTTTAGCATCACAGAAGACCATATTTATTGACGAATTTTTACTTAATGAGCCTGCTTTGAACGATCCGTTAGAGATTGTAATTCTGAATTCGCCGGTAGTATTTTCCATATATACGTCACCGTATTTATTGTCAATCCTGAGATTCAGATATTCAGGTATATTGATGTAATAGTTGATCTCAATGTGAGAATCGTACTGAATTATTTTGTTTGTCATCCCCTTGAAACTTTCGAACAGTGTATTTATATTCGAGGTAAATTCTGTCTGGGCTTTAACCAGGTACCTTGAATCATTGATGTTCACGGTAATTCCATCAAACATTTTGCTGAGTTTCGATCGGTCCTTTGCAAATGCTTTTACCTCAGCTCTTATATATGCTGAATCTTTGTTCCATGGTGTTATCTCGATTCTCCCGTATTTATTGGATACCTCCAGAGAAGTCTCTTTGTTTACAGGTAAAGTCTTGATAAAGCTTCGTGTCTCTGATTCGCTCTGCGCTAATAATGACTTGAATGTCAGAAGTATCAGGCTGGCAGTTATGATGATTTTATAGTTCATGGCTCTTAATTTTTTCTGGAATTGTATCATTCTCTTTAAGTACTTTAAGCATATCTTCAAGAATCTGGATTTTTATCCTGTAGTTCTGAATTAATGCCTCAACAACATCCTGATTAGATATATTATCTTTCAGGTCTTTCCTGATATCCGCACAGATTGAATCGAGATGGGAAAAGTCCGAATTAAGTTCTTTTTTGATTTCAGGATTATTTGTCAGAAGGGGAGAAGCCTCTTTATATAGTGTGTTTACCAGATTGTTATAATAAGCTTCTGTCTCTTTAAGTTGGGGTGTCATACGTGAAAAATCATCTGCCCCGGTCTTGCCTCTGTTTGAATCTGACCATCTGTATTCCGGTCTGAAAAATATGACGGCTGTTCCAAGTATTACCGCAATTATTGCAGCTATGGAGAGCCATTGTCTGTAATGAGATTTTCTGTTGTTTAGTTTTTTACTGATACTTCTCCAAATGTCTTTTGGTGGACTGTACCTGTCCAGATCCGCTCTGTTCTTCCTTATATGTTCCTCAAGTTTGTCCATTTTGTTATTTTTTTGAAAGTATAGTTCTTAACTTTTCTTTAGCCCTTGAATATTGTGATTTAGAGGTCGATTCAGATATTCCGAGGATTTGAGAGATTTCGCCATGGTCGTAGCCTTCCAGTAAGTAAAGAGTCAGAATAATACGGTAGCCATCGGGAAGCAATTCAATGCCTTCAAATATTTTCGTCATATCGTATTTAACTTCCTCCTCCTCAACATCAACAACTGCCGGCAGAGTCTCGTAAAGTGTAAGGTCAATCTTCTTCTTCTTAATTTGATTTATGCATTTATTTACCATTATTCTCTTAAGCCATGCTCCGAAAGTTGATTCAAACCTGAATGAATCAATAGATCTGAAACATTCTATAAAAGCCTCCTGAAGCATATCCTCGGCATCTTCCCTGTTATTTAATATCCTGTATGCCAGGTTATACATTGCTTTACAATACTGGTTATAAAGCCTGGACTGAGCCCTGCTGTTGCCCATCCTGCACTCCTCTAAAAGAGGGGCATGTATATAAATGTCCAAATTATCCACCTGACAAACTTACTTGGTTATAAAGACAAAAGGATATCAGAAGAGTTGCACTAATATTATAAATGCAATATTTTTTTTCTTACAGGTACAATTATAAAAACAGCAAATAGAATAAGTCCGCTAAGAACAACAGAAATCAATAACAGGAAATCTCCGTACTTAACGTAGGGGGTAATTCTGGTCTCCGGGTAAATCACTCCTTTAATTACTGCTCTTGTCCACCAGATAGTCTCATTTGTTCTTTTACCTCTGATATCAATTATACATGATACCCCGGTATTGGCGGTCCTTACAACCGGCCGGCGTGTTTCGATTGCTCTTAAAGAGGCAAAAAACAGATGCTGCTTATATCCATTGGTGTTCTTCCACCATCCGTCATTAGTTATTATGAATAAAGCTTCAGCGCCTTTGCTGACATAATCGGTTACGAATTTTCCGAAGACGGATTCATAACATATTATCGGTGCTGCCTTAAGGGAGCTGACGGTATGTACAAAGCAGACCCTGTCTTTCTGAGTGCCATAGCCCCATTTGGTTCCTCCCAGGTAGGGCAATATCTTTGTTAATAATCTACCCGGGCCGTTTGAAAACTGCATTTCAATTCCGGGAACAAGTTTTGATTTGTGATATATACCTACCGGCTTCCCGCTGCTGATCTGAATGGCGGAGTTAAAATGATCATAATACAGACCTGAGGCATCTATTCTTCTTGCACTCACAGTTGGCGGATCTTTTGTTTCAGGGTAGAGCCGGTAAGTAACAAGTCCTGTAACTACATTTATAACAGGGTAAGGTTTGATCATCCTTTCAATCATATTTATATATTTATTGACTGACAGCTCATCGAGATTTGCCGGGTCATCAATTGTTGTCTCCGGTGTTATTACCCACTCCGTTTTATCAGAAATTTCAGTATTTGCCAGAGCGATAACTTTTTTCAGCTGATCTTCGAAAGGAATAGTGAATTTCTCGGTGTAAGGATCAGTATTTGGTTGTATGATAACAACTTCTGATCCGTTTTCCTGGTTTGGATGGATCGAATTATACCTGTAAATTGAAAATGCTGAGGGAATTATTATAATAGCGAGCCATATAATTATATAAATTTTATTTTCTTTCTTTTTTGTTAAGGACCGGACCATGATTAATGCAAGGAAAAGATTCGAACATAAAATCCATAAGGAGCCGCCGGATGTACCTGTAATATCATACCATTGAATGAAAAGGATATCTTTTGAAAGACCATTACCCAGATTTAACCAGGGTGAAACAATACTAACATTCAGACTCAAAAATTCATAAGCCAGCCAGAAAGTGATCATCGAAACGAAACCGGCCATAGTCCCTGCCCTCAGACGAACGATATGAGCCATCCAGGTTGCGAATGCCATTAAAAATGCCAAACCCATAATAACACATATTGCACCAGTGATACTTGCAACTCTCATCCAGCCAAGGGTAATTATACTGAAGATCACAAAACCCGGAAGAATGAACAGAAAGAAGGCATTTGGTGTAAACCTTTTTGGATTCTCAAATAAATAGTTTTCAATCAGGAAAAAGGGTACAAATGCAATCAGAAGGATTAGTCCTGAACACCATCCTGTCCAGGCCAGGCCTGAGAGAACACCTCCGATAACTGAAAGTCCGACAAGATTATATCTATTCATCTGAAATTGGCCTCTTGTTTTTAAAAAGGTCAGGTCTGTTAATAATAAATACTCCTGCAAATATAAAAACAACAGAGATTATCATGGAGGAAGTAAAATGTTCATTATCTGCAATTCCCCATAGAGTAGCAACAATAGGAATAAAATATGTTACGGAAGAAGCAAAGATAGGAGAAGTATCTCTGATCAGCAGATAATATATACCCAGCGCTGTTGCGCTTCCGAGAACTGCCAGTATCCCTATCAGACACAGATTTCTGACCCAGTTATCGGTATGCATAGGTGCTGAAAGATCAGAGAGGGCCAGATATATAATTGCCGGAGGGCTGGTTACAAAGAAAGAAAGAGCTGTAATCTTTAATCCGTTTAAAGCTTTTACCCTGCTTACTTCGTTTGAGCTTATACCCGCAAGTACTGTTGCCAGAACCACCAGCANNGGACTGAGAGAATTCAGCATTCCGGCAACTGAACTGCTGATTTTTGTTTCAGCAAGAGGAAACAGGAATGCCGGGATAACACTTCCGCATAACCCTATAATTATGATTGACAAAATGTTGGTTCTGTTCAGATAGGGTAAATTCCTGATTGCTATTGGCAGAAGGCATATAAATGTTATTGAAATTCTTAAGGCGCCGACCTGTAGAGATGTGAATGATTCAAGTCCCTTTTTCATTAATATATAACTGGTTCCCCAGATTAATGATAAAATCACCAGAGCAATCCAGTGCCAGATTTTCCTTTTTTCAGCCATAATGTAAAAACTTCCAAAAATAACAGAAGTATTGGAGTCTGAGTTTGATTCCTCAAAATAAAAATGATTTTCAGTTCTAAAATTGCTTAACCACTGAGTTACACGGCGTAAAAATCACAGAGTAACTCTGTTGCTATTTTATTTCGAAAAGATCAATACTTTCTCTAAAGCCCACTCTGTGCTAACCCTGTGAAACTCTGTGTCACTCTGTGGTTGACAGGTTTTCATTTTTTTAACAACCTATCTCTTCGCTTTGTTCTAATACCATTCAAAAAGTGATTCCGTTTTTGTGGTGAATAAACTTCTTATATTTGCTGCTCATTATCAGGAAAGATGATTCCGGCTCTGGAAATACTACTTAAAGGAATAATACTTGGACTTACGGTTTCCATGCCGTTGGGGCCTATTGGTATTATTCTGATTAACAGAACAATAAAAAGAGGTATGCTGTCCGGTTTTTTTTCCGGCCTGGGCCTTGCAACTGCTGATACGCTGCTGGCCGGTCTGGCAGCATTGGGATTTACTGTTATATTGAGCTTTATTAATGAAGAAAGATTCATAATCTCAATTATAGCAGGACTCATTATAATAGGCATAGGGTTAAAAATCTATCTGTCTAATCCCGTAAAAGATATAAGGAACAGGGAGAAAGCTAATAAATCCTTATGGCGCGATTATTATTCAGTATTTGTTCTCTCAATTTCTAATCCTTACACCATTTTTATTTTCGTGGCCTTCTTTTCAGGAGTACATATCGGAGGAAACGTGAAACCTGAACTTGTACCATTTTTTCTTATACCCGGAGTACTTATCGGAACAATTACCTGGTGGTTCTTTCTGAGCTATTTTGTAAGCAGGTTCAAGAAGAATATCAGGCTGCGTGTCATTGTAAGGGTAAATAAAGTGGCAGGAATTGTAGTAATTGTTATCGGGATTATTGTCCTTTTAAGTGTATTCACCCCATTAAAATTGTAACTCATCAATCTTTTAGCTACAATGGTGAAAATGGGCATGTTAAAGTCGTTTTTTTTAGAAAATATACATATTTTTACTTCTGCTGATCTTGCAATTATTGATTATTTTAGATCTGGCTACAGAGATATTTATAAATATAAAAAGTTGTAAAACTTTAAAGAAGCTTTTTACTGTCCAAAAAGCAAATTACAATTCTTTTCATGGCTGCCCTGACCAAGCTCAAAGCAAAAGTCAGGGCTTTTTGCATTGTTAAAATAGGTTAAACATTTAACAAACTGAGAACGCCGAATTCATTTTAATTATCTTGCATCAGAAATCAACAAATATTTTATGAAATTATTTGTCAATCTTTTTCTTGCCGCAATTTTTTTATATGGTTGCAGAAACACCGAAGAAAAAATTATCAGACAAGCGGATAAGATCCATGCAGCTATTCTGACTGTAGATACGCATTGCGATACGCCAATGGAATTTTCCGATCCGGCATTTGATCTCGGAGTGCGGCATGAAGAGGGGTGCGTTGATTTTCCAAAAATGGTTGAAGGCGGACTTCATGCAGAGTTCTTCGCCGTGTTCACAGGTCAGGGGCCCCGCAATGACTCAACATTTACAATAGTTCATCAAAAGGCAATCGACATTTTTAATGCAATACACAAGAATGTTGAAAAGAATTCTTCCGCAGCTGAGATAGCTACAACTCCCGATGATGCCTACAGGTTACGGAAAGAGGGTAAAATCGCTGCATTCATTGGGGTGGAAAATGGCTATCCTATTGGCAAAGATATATCAAAAGTAAAAGAGTTTTATGATCTGGGAGCCAGGTATATTACACTGGCACACACAAAAAATAATGATATCTGTGATTCATCGACTGATCCTGCCGGTCCTGAAAATGATGGTCTCTCTTTATTTGGTACACAGGTGGTTAAAGAGATGAACAGACTTGGCATGATGGTAGATATTTCACACATCTCCGATAAATCATTTTTTGACGTTCTCAAAGTCACAAATGCACCGGTTATAGCTTCTCATTCTTCATGCAGGGCATTATGCGGAAGTCCGAGGAACTTATCAGATGATATGCTGCTCGCACTGAAAGATAATGGCGGAGTTATTCAGATTTGTATTCTCGGGAATTATCTCAAAACACCGGAGCCAAATCCGGAACTGGATTCAAAACTTAAAGATCTCCAGAATAAATATGGAGATTATAATTCCCTTAGCGATTCAGTAAAAAAAGTGGTAAGAAAGGAATATAAAGAAATTCAGAAAACATATGAAAAGTCAGCTACTGTCAAAGACGTTGTTGATCATATAGACCATGTTGTTCAGATTATAGGAATTGATTATGTTGGAATAGGTACTGATTTTGACGGTGGAGGAGGAGTGGAAGGATGCAGAACAGCTTCCGATATGAAAAATATTACAATCGAATTACTTCATCGTGGTTATACAAAGAACGATATAACAAAAATCTGGGGTGGCAATATTATGAGAGTGCTGCAGAAAGTTGAGGATCTGGCGAAGAATCCTGTAACCAGATCATAAACTTTAAACTGAAACTTCTGAAAATCTAAGGCAGGGATCGCTAATCCGTAGTAGGCCCCCCAATCCCGCAAAGCGAGACTCGTCCTCGTTCTTCACGAAAATATTTTCATGTTTGAGAACGTACCCCCCTTTAGGGGGGCAGGGGGGGCAAAAAGACTGGAAATCCGGAGCAGGTTTCTTCCCTATAGAGATCAATTCTTCACTCTCGAAAACATTAACGTATTCAGGATCCAGTCTGGAAGCGATTTGTGAGGATCTCTTTTCCGGAGATCAAGATACCATCCAATTTTCTTAAGTATCGGTACTTTGTGTGTTTCAACAAATTCAATCAGAGTTCCATCCGGGTCTTTTAAATATGAAAAGTGACCTGCAGCTTCACCCATATCGAAGCTGTTACCTTCCTGACTTTTTTTTGTGTCAACAGTAAATGGAAATCCTTTAGACTCACAGAAGCTTCTGAGATTATCCATGCCGTTCATATCGTAACAGAGATGGATAAAACCGGGATCGCCCCACATACGGCCCTCGTAAATCTTTTTTCCTTTAACACCAGGCGTGCTGATAAGTTCTATTTCGCTCTGCCCTAATACTTTGCAGAAGGCTCCTGTAAATGGCTCTGATCTCCTTAGCAGGACTCTTCTGCATTCATTATTGCCACCGGGGAAATCTGACAGGTCATTAAACACCCCAGTGGTATCATAAATTACTTTATCATAACCGAGAATATCTGAATAGACGACCCTGGCTTTTTCAACATCTGAGACTCCGATTATTGCTCCATATGATCCGCCTGTATTTTTCTTCTCGTCCCTGAACCAGTCATCAGCTTCAACGATCTGAAAAATATTGCCATATGGATCTTTCATATAAAATGTCATTTTATCTGAAGGATCCCTGACAGCTTCTACAGGTACAACAAGCCCTTTGTCCTGGAATATTTTCAGTGTTTGTAGTACATTATGTGCTTTGATTTTACAGGCAATAATACCAAGATCTCCCAGCCTGATTTCCTCTTTTATTTTAAGAGGTTCTCTTCCTGTATGCTGCCAGATCTCGAATCCGCCTCCGCTTTGTAAGTTCAAGGCCAGGACTGCATATCTGCTTCTGGGAAGTCCTTCTGTATGTGGAAGCATTAATTTTGCCACTGCCTCATCTTCAAATATCCGGCAATCCATTCCAAACTGATCAATATACCATTTCCATGCCTCTGCAACATTTGTTACTCCGATGCCCATTTGCTGGATTCCGCTTAATATATAACCCTTCATGTTTATAAATTTTATAATGTAATGTTAATTGATATTGAAGTTTAGAGTGCCTAGAGTGCCTAAAGTGCCTAAAGTGCGTGGAGAAATT
>PMIL01000123.1:0-176 GCA_003157075.1 Bacteroidales bacterium
AATCAATATGTCCCTGACAGGTTTGATCCCAGCAAAATAATTCATCTCAGCAAGTGTACGATTGGCGGGACATTCTTTATCGAAAAAGATACTTTACTGAAATTAAAGGGATTCAGAAAGATAATTCTGGGTACCGATTCTGATCTCTTTGACAGAGCCCTTGAAGCCGGTATCGC
>PMIL01000123.1:279-3952 GCA_003157075.1 Bacteroidales bacterium
TTCGATGGAACATATATATCCAGAAATTTTAAATTCGCTAATTTCGTAAATGCTTTTGCCTTTATGACTTCCGTAGCCTTGCAGGCTGAAAAAGCTGACCATCATCCTGACTGGAGCAATGTTTACAATATTGTAAATATCAAATTGAACACTCATGACGCCAAGGGAATAACAAAGGCTGATTTTCATCTGGCTGCTACCATTGACAAGTTGTTCGAATTTTATGCCTGATTTTAATCTGTTAAGACATCTGGCAAACAAGATTTAAAATTCATTTCAGGATGAAAATATCAAATAATAAGATACTGATTACCGGGGGTGCTTCGGGAATTGGTTTGGGATTAACAGAGAGATTTGTTAAGGAGAACAATACTGTAATTATTTGCGGCAGACGGGAATCACTTTTGGAGGAAGTGGCCGGAAAATATCCGTCAGTAATAACCAGAAGATGTGATTTATCATTAGCTTCAGAAAGGGAAGAGCTTTTTCGCTGGATTTCAGAGAAACACAATGACCTGAATGTTCTGATTAATAATGCAGGTATACAGCAATGGATGTCAGTTTCTGACATCGATTTTTATCAGAGGGCAAAAGAAGAAATATCTATAAATATTGAGGCACCGGTTCATCTTATTTCTCTCTTCAATAATCTGAAATCACTAACCACAGTTATTAATGTTACCTCCGGATTATCATTTGTACCTCTGGCGAGGATGCCAGTATATTCGGCAACTAAAGCATTTTTCCACTCATTCACCTTATCTCTTCGTCACTTATTGAAATCAAAAAATATTGAGGTTATTGAAATCATACCACCGGCACTTAACACTGATCTAGGAGGTAAAGGACTTCACAATAATTCCCCTGCCGTAAATGAATTCATAGACGCAATATTTATTCAATTGAGCCAGGGGAAGAATGAACTATCGTACGGGTTCAGTGAATCGATGACAAAAGCCGGTCCTGATGATTTGCAGAAGGCATTTGACAGGATGAACACAATTTAACCTAAAAGTATTACCTATATCCTATTTTAGAGAGTAGATCTACTTAATTACCCTGAAGATTGACCCACAATGCTTAGTTTTACCTAAATTTGTAAATCCTAATGGAAATATTAACCCCGGGGTTTTGTGTATTTGACAAATATATAAAGTGAAAGGCGGCTTTAAATTGTAAGATACTAATCCATTCAGATTGCCTGTAATGCAAAAAATGAAATTTGAATACAGAATTATTGCTGGCTATGTTTTAGTCGGTTGTCTGTGGATTTTATTTTCCGATAAACTCCTCAACTATTTTATAAGGGATCCTGATATGTTAACAAGAATACAAACATTCAAAGGTTGGTTCTATGTCTTAATAACAGCAATCCTTTTCTATGCAATATTAAAAAGTCACCTGGTTAAAATACGAAATGCTGAACAAAAGGCCATTGAGAGTGACAGATTAAAAACTGCATTTCTGCAGAATATTTCCCATGAGATCAGGACTCCAATGAATAGTATCGTGGGGTTTTCAGAACTCCTGAAAGATAAAAAATTATCTGAATCTGAAAAAGATCAGTACCTGGAAATGATTTCAAAAAGCTCAGATCAGCTTCTGAATATTGTTAATGAAGTTTTGGATATTTCACTTATTGAGACCGGAAATCTGTCTGTAAATCTCAGGAGGGTTCAGTTGAATAACCTTATGAAAGAGATTTATTTGTCATATAAACCTTTAATTAATAAGGAGATATCTTTTACAATGAGTACAGGCCTTTCAGATACTCTGAGTCTTATCTTAACAGATGTAATAAAAATCAGACAGATAATAAGTAATCTTCTGAACAATGCTGTCAAGTTTACTGATAAGGGGCATATTGGATTTGGATATACACTGGAAGAAAATGAACTTAATTTTTTTATTGAAGATACAGGTATCGGTATACCTTCTGATTCGCATGATAAGATTTTTGAACGCTTCCTTAAGGTCGGGTCTGATAACGAGAGACTATATGAAGGTGTAGGATTAGGACTTGCGATTTGTAAAGGGAATATAGACCTTCTCAACGGGAAAATATGGATGGATTCTAAACCAGGCAAAGGTTCTAAATTTTTATTCACTATACCTTATAAACCTGTTTATGAAGAAGAACCTGTGAAGGGAAAAAATAAGGATCTTGTCAGAACTCTTAATAATCTGACAATTTTAGTTGCAGAAGATGATGATGTCAACTTTCTGTATATTAAGGAGATATTCAAAGGGGCAGGCGCGGAAATTCTGCATGCAATAAATGGCAGGGAAGCAGTTGAAATGTGTGAGAAAAATGACAGGATAGGAATTGTCCTTATAGATATAAAAATGCCAGTAATGAATGGGTATGAAGCTATTAAGAAGATAAGGGAATTTCGTCCCGGTCTTCCTATTATAGCTCAGACTGCATTTGCATTAAGTAACGAAATGTTAAAGGCTTTTAATGCAGGAAGTAATGATTATATCTCAAAACCATTTACAAGGGAACAACTACTCTCAATTGTCTCAAAAAATATGTCTTCTTAGAATCAGGATATTAAATCTGATCCCGTGGTGACCAGATCAGAGAGATGATGAAACCATGAAATTATGTTGCGTAGGCTATAATTGTCAGGCAAGTGCAACTATTCCCTGATTTTTTCGTTTATAAACCTGAAAGTGACAAAACCATAATTACTATTTTTATTCAAAAGGTTTTTCTAAGGAAATTCAACATTACAAAAATGGTTATATGAAAAAAACCTGTATATTTTTACTTATTACAATTTTAAGTTTCCAATTTGCAGACGGTCAGTTTTTAAAGGATGCTAAAAAATTTCTTAATTCAAAAAATAAGGGCCTTACAGAAAAGGATGCTGCTGACGGAATTAAAGAGGCTCTGGTAAATGGAACCGGTAATAGCGTCAAAGTTGTTTCGGTTCCTGATGGTTACTGGGGAAATCCTGAAATAAAGATACCTTTTCCTGCCGAAGCACAGGAAATGGAATCGAAACTAAGGGCAATAGGGATGGGGAAAAAAGTTGACGAATTTAATGTGTCAATGAACCGTGCAGCTGAAAAAGCAGCCACTGAGGCCAAACCAATATTTGTTGCCGCAATAAAAGGCATGACGGTTAGAGATGCTATTAATATTGTTAAAGGATCTGATAATGCGGCTACAATGTACCTGAAGAATACAACGACACCTGAACTTGTTGAAAAATTCCAGCCAGTTATAAAAACCTCCCTTGATAATGTTAATGCTACGAAATACTGGACAGATTTAATTACAATCTATAATAAAATTCCTCTGGTCAAAAAAATGAATCCCAACCTATCTGATTATGTTACCCGGAAAGCTATTGATGGCCTTTTTATTATGATTGCCAAAGAGGAAATCAAAATCCGTAAGGATCCAATGGCCAGAACATCTGAACTTCTTAAGAAAGTCTTTGGAAATTAATGATTCAGCTATAAGCAAAACTTTATAATCTTACACCTAATAATATTAATACTAACTTTAGTTCAGAAAGATCTTTTAGTTCTTTTCTGACTTTAAATATTTCTTAATTGCATCCCAGTAGAATTGTTTCCACCCTTCTTTGAGAGATTCTACTTTATGCTCAGGAACTTCACTCTGAATAAATCTCAGTTTTGTTTTATCGCCGAACTTCTC
>PMIL01000250.1:0-261 GCA_003157075.1 Bacteroidales bacterium
TCGCTCTTGAAAAATAATGCTCTGAGGTTTGAGACATTAGGGAATCTTCTAAGCATGTTAAATACGATGACCTCCTACAATCTTCCAGATGATTACATTAAAAAGGAAGAAAAATTCATTAAGAGTCTCACGATTGAAAAACAGTTGGAACTTGTAAATAAATACATTGATCCTTCAAAAATGTATTATGTTGTTGTCGGAGATGCTAAAACTCAACTAGATGATCTTGAGAAAGTTGGGTTAGGTAAACCAATTCTGGTT
>PMIL01000250.1:341-3527 GCA_003157075.1 Bacteroidales bacterium
GTTCAAGTCCCGCTCCGGGTACCACTTCAACACGAAACCCTCTGAATATCAATTAATTCAGAGGGTTTATTTTCTTCAGGGTAAGAGTCATCACGGTTTAACAACTATTCTCCAGATCGATCAAATATTGTGACCGATTAATTTAACATTTTGTAAGATAATATATTAGCAAGTTTTATCTTAATTTCTTCATCCTCTTTTAAAATCTCTTCACCAAAATACTTAATTGTATCTAATGCTTCCATTTTCTTGCCAAGTGTCATAGATTCATGGTAATAAGATGTAATATAGGAAATATATATCTTCTTTAGTTTTAATAATGAAGAACTTGCAATATCATCACCTGAAGCATATCTATTCAATTGTCTTATAGCATATGTAAATTCCGTAAGATTTGAAATTGAATAATCTGGTCATTTCGTAATTAACTTTGCTAATCCTGTTATAGTATTTATATTTTCTACTTTATGTTCAGTGCTATCTTTACGACTAAATTCCATCATCTGTTTGTCACGTTCGCTTTCGTTTTTTGGCAAAACACTAAAACCATTCTCCAAACTGAGTTGGATGAAAACATACCAATCCCAAACGTTTCCATCATAGGAACAATTGCTTCTAACACATTTGAAAAACTGGTTTTGTTTATTTTATCCTTTTTACTTTAAACTCTCAACTGTATTTGCAGGGTAGTCTGATGTGTGCGATACGACTTGCAGAGTAGCATCTTTGAGTCCTGGGGATACTGCACTTATTCGAATATTCCCGCTTTTTAGGGTGGATTGAATTACTGCAAGTGCCAGTCCGTTAAAGGCATTTCGCTGTTTACTTTTCATCATCGTTTTGTCTGCCCCGTTGCCATTATCAGTACCTGCCAATACTCCCTCACCCTCAACTTTAAATTCAATAGGGTTATTCGCGTCAGGAACAACTAATCCATTTTGATCAATAATTTCTACTTTAATATTTACGATATCATGCGCATCTGCGCTAATATCAACTCTATCCGCTGATAGACGTATAGCCGCGGGTTTGGAAGTTGTGCTTACTTCCTCATTTACGATTATTCCATTTTTTTTGCCAATTACTTTCAATGTTCCCGGTTCATAAGGTACGTCCCATGAGAGGTGCAGATCTGATGTAGTTGCCGTTACATATGGATTAGCATATACTGCTCCTGCAGTAGGGGAGGACCATATAAGACTTTGTTGCGGAAATTGAAGTGTCTTTAAACCAAAGGATTTCCCATTAAGAAAAAGTTCAACACTATCACAATTAGTATAAACAATTACAGGAACAATCTTGCCTTCATTGCCAGCCCAATTCCAATGAGGAAAAACATGAGCCATTGGTTTTGTGGTCCATATGCTCTGCCAAAAATAATACCCGTCTTTGGGAAAACCACAAAGATCAAGGACACCTGAACTTCCACTTTTATTTGGCCAACGACTTTCTCCAATATAATCTTTACCAGTCCACATAAAATCACCTATGACATAGTCATTTACTGCAACAAATCGCCATTGCTGCGAGGCTGCGACCATCATGGTTCTATAATCAGCTGAACGTTCTGGGGCTGCAGGCGCCTCGCCATTTTGAAGAGTTGGTTTATTGAAACTGAAACCAAACGGACTATACGACCCACGAACTCCCCCAACATTACTAACTTCTGTTCCTACCATTTTCCATTTTGGATGGTCGACCTTATCAACGCTATAATACAATTCCCTTCGTCCCCTCCAGCGGCTAACGTAATTATACCCTATAAGGTCCTGCATATCAAGAAACCCAGGCAATGCAGTAAGTTCAGTGTGTTCTATCCTGTCATTTGCTACCAGAACTGGTCGTATAATGTCTAATTTATGAAATTCATCAAGTAAGTTTTTCAATATTACCTGACCTCTTTCGTCACCTGCGTCAACAATTTCATTACCAGCACTCCACATTACAACCGATGGATGATTCCTATCCCGAAGGACAAAGGAAGTCAAATCTGATTTCCAGTTTTCTTCAAAATACAAATGATAAGCGTATTTCACATTCCCTTGAATTTTTGGTCTCATCCATTCATCAAAAAGTTCATCCATTACTAGGAATCCCATCTTGTCACACAGGTCAAGAAATTCAGAAGACGGTGGGTTATGAGCTGTACGGATAGCATTGCATCCCATGGCTTTTAATTCTTCCAAATACCTTTCCCATGCCCGAGCAGGAACTGCAGTGCCAAGAGAACCTGCATCGTGATGTAAGGCCATACCTTTCATCTTTACCTGCTCCCCGTTAAGAAGAAAGCCTTTATTAAGATCGTATTCGATTTTCCGAATGCCAAAAGTTGAAACAACATTGTCATTTACTTTTGTATCCTCTATTATAGATGACTGAAGAGTATATAATGTAGGACTTTCAACTGACCAAAGTGAAGGAGAATTAACCTTTATGACTTGTTCAACGTCAGTTTTGCTTGATGCTGGCAGTGAAGCACGTGTTTCCAAAGTTGTTACTTCTTTGCCTGTCTTATCTTTGACAACAGCCCTCAAAACAATTTGTTTAGCAACAGGAAGTTTGTTTTCAATTGTAGAATAAACTTTAACCACTGCATACTTTGTATCTACTATGGGTGTGTAAATATATGTTCCCCATTGAGCTATATGAACAGGGTTGGCAATATTTAACCATACATGGCGATAAATGCCTGAACCTGAATACCAGCGACTGTTTGGCTGAAGTGAATTATCGACTCTGACAGCTATTACGTTTTCTCCTTCTTTAACAAAGGGAGTCAGATCATAGTAAAAACCTGTATAGCCATAGGGATGTTTGCCCAAGTGCTGTCCGTTTATCCAGACATCACTGTTCATATAAACTCCTTCAAATTCAATCCAGAATTGCTGATCCTTCGGAATTGAGGAAAGGTTAAAATGTTTGCGATACCATCCGATTCCTGTTGGAAGATAACCTCCATCTCCATTTGTCGATGCATCTTGTTTAAATTCACCTTCTATGCTCCAATCGTGTGGAAGATTAAGTGTTCTCCATTTGCTGTCATCTAAACTCTTTGTTTCAGCACTTTTCACATCTGTCTGTATGAATTTCCAATTATAATCCATAAGCAAACGTTGACGCGTGTCTGGAATAGCAGACCAAACATTAAAAGAAAGAATGTTTAGAAAGACCAAACTGAGAATAATT
>PMIL01000189.1 GCA_003157075.1 Bacteroidales bacterium
AAAATGATCCGGTAAAAATGAGATAATAACCTAAATTGCACTTTTTATCTTTCGCTTTGATTTTCAATCTTAGTTTTGTTCTCAGATTCTGACAATATTTATAAAGAATATATCATTCTCCCGTATTTCGAATGTTCTTGAATATACTCCTGAAGAGTTAACCTTAATATTCTCTATTGATACCGGTGACCCGTCATTTTGTTTTTTAATGATATCTACCTGTTGTTTTGTAAGCTGGTTTGGTTTATTCATTGAAAGATACGTAGTATATGGGTCATTCACTTTATAACCAACTTTATAAATCTCNNCGAATATAATACACTTGGTTATTAACCGAATCTCCCGGGTGAGTATTGGTGAAATCCCAAAATAATACCTGGATATTTCCATTTTTGCTTTTACATGCCCATGAAGAACTATCTGAATTGACCAGCTCAGTTTCACCCAGTTTGTTTAAAAAAGAAAATGAATAATATGCCGGCTTTTTTATTCCCTGGTAATTCATTAATCCAAATCCGCCATGAAAAGGGGTAAACCGCGGACCAGCTTCTTCAAAAATATCCGTAAAAACCCAATATGACATCGAATTAGCTTTATCACCGACTTGTTTTATTTTTTCTAGAANNACATAGGCAGCCTGATGATAGCTGTCATGAATCGGATCAGATGGAGTATATGAGGAACTCCATTCGGTATAATGCAATTCCAGACCTGGCATCGGAGAATCCGATATCTGTTTACGGGAATTCAAAATATCACCACTTACGCTCCATTTATTTTTGTCCAGAATTGTACCAACCGTTCCGGATTCGTCCAAAAAACCTTGTTTTACTCCGTAGGAATGTGTACTGATAAAGTCGAGCGGAAGAGCATTCCTGCTGCAAAAGGAGATCATTTCAGGCACCCAGGCAGCACCGGCAGTAGCCGGGCCTCCCACACGATATTCTTTGTTGACACTCTTAATCGCGCTTACACTATGTTCATAAAGTTTAAAATATTCCTCCTGGGTTCCGGACCAGAAGCCTGACAAGTTTGGCTCATTCCAGACTTCAAAGTACCACGTTTTTACTTCATCCGAACCATATCGCTCTGTAAAATGTAATACCATATTACGGATTAACCCTTCCCATTTGCCGTAGTCTTTAGGCGGAGTAACATTTCCTCTCCACCAGAAAATTGTCTTGCTTCCACTGGCAAGAGCTGACGGCATGAAGCCCAACTCAACAAAGGGTTTCATACCGATGCTAATGATATAGTCATATAAAACGTCAATATATTGGAAGTTATATTGGGGATTTCCCTTGGAATCTTCCTTATAAACACCCATATCATCTGTCAATAATCCGTGCATACGGATATATTTAAAATCGCATTCCTTCTTAACAATTGCCAGTTGCTGCTGCCAGTCAGCCCTTAAACCTTCATTAGCCCGGCCTGCACCAATGCATGCTTTAAACATTGTATTAAAGCTGCCTTTTGTATTGTTAACATCAAGATTGATAACTCTTTCCTTTGTAACAGGATTGCCAGTCTTCTTACTTTGCGACAACGCGACATTTAAAAACAGACATCCAATAATGGTCGGAATCAGTAGTTTAGTTTTCATTCTGTATCAAATTTACTTTTAGTGAATATTAATTTATAATCCTTTAAACAGCTCTTAATCGCCAGTTAGCTTGTATTTTTCCAGCACTTTTCAATTTAAATAATTGTCTCAGAGTCATGCTTTTCACCAAATATTTAAATGGATTGTACTTGCCCGGAAAGTAAAATCTCTCTTTTTAAAGTCCGGAATATATTTATTGGGATATTCCAGTAGCTCTTCTGCTTCCCTTGCAAAGGGTTTGCTGGTGTATCCTTTCATTAATAACAACCATATAGCTGAAGGGCTGATCGACGAGAGGTCTCTGTCAATAATGATTTGTTCCATGATGCAGTCTTATTAAAGTTTACCAGTTGTATATCCCGGAACTCGTTTTTAATGTTTATCCATATAAGTACTCAACTCATTATGCCAGTCATCTGGCTCAAATGTTTTTGAAACAGTCTCTTCG
Organism: Bacteroidales bacterium; assembly: GCA_003157075.1. GTDB lineage: Bacteria > Bacteroidota > Bacteroidia > Bacteroidales > VadinHA17 > LD21. Next base: position 2,055 of record PMIL01000189.1, read on the forward strand.
GCGAAAAGCAAATCTATTAGATAATGTGGTTGTTTTCCCCCGACAAACATTGCTTTTGAACAGGAAATGCAATAGACAACCACATCATTTAACGGAAGTTCTGAGGCTTTTCTAATCATTTGATCTTTAACCTTTTCAGTTGGGATTATTCCATAGAAACTATCACCGCAACAAGTGCTGTTTGTTCCGGTACTTTTTGGTTCAATCAAATTAATGTTCATTTTCAGAAGAAGTTTTCGAATTGCCAAATGTATTCTTTCCTGATCTCTGGTTGGACAAGCGTCAATAATTGTCATTGATTGACTTTGATAATCCGGGAAAGTGAAAAAATCACTTTCTGCCAATATTTCCCATAAAGAAATTGTCGAAGAATTCTCATAATCACTACGAAAACGTTTGTCACAACCAGGACAAATATTAATTATCAGAGTAGCTTGTTTTAATTTTGGGTCGTGATGACAGCAAGTCATCAGCATTTCCATTTCACCTAAGTTTTTATTTAATATTGAATGCAATTTAAAAGCTAATTCTGGTTTGTACAGAATTAGCGCACATCCTGGTGCGAACAGTCTATTTGACATAACCGGATACTTTAAAGTTCTTACAAGATAGCAACATTTGTTTGCTTTATATTGGTCATGTCTTTGCCTGCTACCTAACGATGCGGCCATATATGTTATAAGCATTGCTGAGCGCCTGCCTGCCGGTAGGCTG
>PMIL01000082.1 GCA_003157075.1 Bacteroidales bacterium
TCGTTGGTAGAATAATCGCCATAGACGGAGAGTTCAATATTAATCTTTGAAGTTCGGTTTAACGAATCACAAAGGTTTTTAAGTGCGATATCAATTCCCGATTCCTTAAGAATGTTTGGTGCAAGATTATTGGAAATCTGCCTGACTTCATCTATTGTTTTTAGGAAATCGACCTTAACCTCTTCTATGGTTGACCTGACTTCACCGGCATTTTGTTTGCTAGTACTCTCGAGCTGAAGTTTTATTGAAATTAGCTTTTGTCCAAGGCCATCGTGTAATTCCCTTGATATTCGTTGCCTTTCAAGTTCCTGGCCATCATAAAGCGCAGACATTCTCTTTAATCGCTCCTCCTTGAGTTGCTGCGCCATGATATTAAACGCTTCGGTTAGTAATCCTATCTCATCGGTTGATTTTGGTTTGATGTTAACATCTAAATCACCCTCTCCAATCTTCAATGCGGCATTTTTTAATTTGACTATAGGATTTGTAATAGTATGGGAGATAAATCGTGCTATTGAGAAGAGGAAAATGCAGATTATTAAGGATAAAAATATAATATCATTCCTCAAGGAAACAATCGGAATCATTGCTTCGCTGTAATCAATTTCGGCAATAATAGCCCAATTTAATCCATGTATCGACAACCTATCAAAGGAGCTTAAGCAGGCAACCGTTCGGTAATCATCAATTAAAGACGAGCCAATTTTATCTTTGAACGCATTAAATGCACTTATCGTTTTTACTGTGGTATTCAGTACAGAATTTGGAATAAACCTTGAATTACTTCTCATCAGATAATCATCGCCAACAAGATAAACTTCCCCTGATTTTCCCAGCCCGTTCTCCGGACTATCCTCAAGCATAATGTTATTGATATCGTGAATAGGAATTTGAAGGGCTAATATGCCAATATTTTTGCCGCTTTCAATAATTCGTTTGCCAATAAAACAAAGCGGATCATTATCATTGTTAAATCGTTTACTAAAATCAACAAAAGTAGGCTCATTCGTTGATGCTGCGACCTCCCAAATTTTTGATAGCTGATTAATTAAAATGGTATCGGGGTTCACATTTTCTATTTCTGAACCGTTAACATTATATACCTTAACTGAATTCCGTTCGGAACCAATTATCAAATACATGCTATTAAATCCAAAAATTGTGTAGTCCAGAGAGAAATTGGGATACTTCTGATTTACAACTGTATGATTCATGTTTTTACATAAATCCGAAGCTATGTTCTTCAGGTAATCATTTTCAGCTAAAAGAGTGATATTCTTTTTGCGCTCATTGAGGAAAAACTCAAGCTGAGCTTTCTTAATAACTCTGATAGATGTAAGTTGGTCGAGGGTTCGCTTGAGTAATGCATTCTTCGCATTGAAATAAGCGTAAATTCCAATTACAGAAAGTGCAGATACTCCGACTGAGAAGAATAGCACCATCAATTTTCTATTTATCGACCTGCCAAACATCATTTAACTGGTTAAGAAAAATCAAAGGAAAGAAATAACCACTTCAAAATATAAATAATAAAGGCTCATATTTCAGAGCCTTTATTATTTATTAAATTTTAATAATTACTATAGAGCTCCTTCATCGTAAGCTCTCTCCCCTAGTAGAGCATTATCCAAACCTGCTAGTTCTTCTTCTTTTGAAACTCGTACAGGTGTAATCATGTTAATGATAACAAGCATAAGGTAAGTAAACACGAACGCGTAAACTGCGGTGGCAACTACTGCAACTGTTTCCTTTAAAAGGAATGAAGCTGAGCCAAAAAGTAAGCCATCGGCCCCTGCGGAATTCACAGCTTTAGATGCAAACACACCAAGAAGAATTGTTCCAAGAACACCTCCCATTCCGTGAACCCCCCAAACATCAAGTGCATCGTCCCATTTCATCCTGTTTTTAAACTGTACTGCATAGTAGCACACTAAACCAGCGGCAATCCCGATCAGTGGAGATGCCCACAAAGGAACAAAACCGGCACACGGAGTAATGGTTGCCAGGCCTGCAATTGAACCCGTCAGGAGACCTACAAACTTAGGCTTGCGTTCTCTTATCCATTCAACCGCTAACCAGGCGATAGTAGCAAACGATGCAGCAATATCAGTATTTAGAAAAGCAAGGGAAGTCACATTATCAACCTGAACCTCGCTACCAGCGTTAAAGCCATACCAGCCAAACCACAGCAAACCACTGCCAATTGCAACCAAAGGAATACTGTTTGGCGTTGAGTTTTTGTCAACACGCGCACCAACATAAAAAACTGATGCCAGAGCAGCAAAGCCAGCAGTAGCATGAACAACGATACCACCTGCAAAATCAATAACGCCTAAATGAGATAATAGCCCACCACCCCAAATCATATGTACTAAAGGATAATAAACGAATATCTGCCAGACGGTAAGGAAAATAAAATAAGCTTTAAAGGAGACCCTGTTTACAAAAGCGCCTGTTATAAGCGCAGGAGTAATAATGGCAAACATCATCTGATATGCGATGAAAACAAACTCTGGAATTTTACCATTGCCCGACCATAAAGTATCCATACCAATTCCTGACAGGAATGCTTTATCGAAGTTACCAATTATGCCTCCATCACCACCGCTAAAACAGAGTGAGTAGCCAAAAATAACCCAAAGTACAGTTGTCCAGCCAAGAGAAACGAAACTCTGAATCATAATCGCGAGAATGTTTCGCTTTGTAGCCAAGCCACCATAGAACATTGCAAGTGCCGGAGTCATAAGCATTACAAGGCTTGTGGCAAGAAGCATAAACCCTGTCGAACCTGTATCCATAACCGCCACTGTCTTAAATAACATTAAATTTAACATAGGTTTAATGATTTATTTGTGAGAGTTAATTTGAAACTGCTCCAAATTATATGCATTATTCATTTTGAGATAGACATGTACAGAAATTATTGAAAGAAATACCAAAACTGCGAATGCTCTAAAAAATCTGTACATAAACTAAACGGGTTAGAACTGTAAAAGTATCTGTTGTCTATTTGGTTATCAATAGCACTTGGTATGAAAGAAGAGTAATACTAAGTTGTAGATTTTTGATATAA
>PMIL01000053.1 GCA_003157075.1 Bacteroidales bacterium
CGGACCAATTCCAAATTTCATACCGGGATAAAGAGCCTCCAGGGCTTCAGCCATGAGGTGGGCTGAGGAGTGCCAGAATGCATGTTTCGCTTCAGCATCTTCCCACTTGTGAAGCTTAAGTGTAGAATCACTGTTTATCGGACGGGTAAGATCCCATATCTCTCCGTTTACTGTGGCGGCATATACCTCTTTAGCCAGCCTGGGGCTAATCTGTTCTGCAACATCAAGACTGCTGATTCCTTCCGTATATTCTCTTGCAGATCCGTCAGGAAAAGTTATCTTTATCATTCTTTGTGGTTCTTTTTATTGGAGTGCAAAGATAATTATAATTTTATAATAATATATACTTATAAAAAGGTTAAGGCTTAAGCTAAAAAAATGAATTCCTCAACCTCGACCTCAATCTCAATTTTTACAAAAGATACATCTTCATCCTTAAAAGAGTGTCTTTGTAAAAATTTGGCACATAATTTGGAAGTTATAACTTGAATAATTAAACCTGAAAAAATGAAAAGGATAATCTACATTTTTTTGTCTATTAGTATTATTATCAGTTCCTGTCACAAGTCTAAAGAGATCCGCTTACCACAGTCTTCTTTCTCGGTTGATAACGCAGAACCTGAAGTAGGACAGACTGTATTTTTCACTAATAATTCCGTAAATGGAAACAGTTATGAATGGGATTTCGGAGATGGGTATATTTCCAATGACGAAAATCCCACTCATTTTTTTGATGCCACAGGCACATATGAAGTGTTATTAACTGTTACTTCCAACGGAGGTGATTCGGATCATTCGAGTATAGTAATTACTGTAACAGTTCCAACTCTACTTCTTATTGAGGTAAGGGAATATTACAGTAATGCTGTTGTCCCAGGTGCAAGTATAATTCTATATCCTTCGATAGCTGACTGGGATGCCCAGACTCATGCAGTTGTGGAAGGATTTACTGATGCAAATGGAACTGCCGTGTTTTCAAATCTAGATCCAGTTGTATATTATGTAGATGTATGGGAAGCAACGCATGATAATTACCAGTTGCGAAACGAGGATGTAGGCTTTGTAACTGCTCCAGCTGTAGCAGCTCATAGAATTACAGATTTTGTTGCATATGTTGATATAGCAAATCATACTACTGGTGTCAGCAGAAACAGGGAAATGGTAGTTAAGAAAATCGGAAGAAAGGCAAGTGATAAAAATCTTATCCCCGGCTTTTCAGGATCCTGGCAGGATCTGCTTAACAGACATAAAATGAAATAATTTAATTTTCAAAAGAAATATAAAATGCAATCCAAATCAGGGTTGCATTTTTCTTTAATTAATCTCTATGACCATCTGTACTCTCAGTGATCCTCTGTGTAAAAAAAATAAAGACTAACACAGAGTTACACTGATCACAAACGGATAAGCGCATAGGAATTACTTCTTAAATCTGTTGTGTGTTATCTCACAGATTTGTCTAGTTCCTTTTTGATTATTTCCGTCCAAACTGCATATCCTTTTTCGGTAAGATGCAGTCTGTCCTCTCTGAATAAATCATCTTTCGGTACTCCTTTTTCATTCAGAAAAGCGAAATCGGTATTTATGAAATATGTATTCTTTTGATTAATGCAAATATTTCTGATCAATCCATTTGCTTTCTGAATTGCTGGCCACACCTTCCACCTAGATGGCGTTGGGGTAATCTCAATCCAGAATACAGGAGTGTCAGGATGGGTTTTTCTTATTGTCTTAAGTACACTACGGAATAATGAAGCTACCTCTCCCGGACTTTTGTCTTCCTTACTACCTGTAATATCGTTTGCTACAAATATTACGATTGCCCGGCAGGGATGAGGATCAATTATCCGGCTGGCATAAACAACGAGGTCACTCAGTTTTGATCCTCCGAATCCCCTCTGTATCACAGGGTAGGGAGCCATATCTTTCTCAAGTGATGACCATAACCTGATACTTGAACTTCCGGCAAAGAGAACTGACTTATCTGAATATGTAACGCTCTTGTCCAGCTGTTCGAAATTTTTAATATCGTTTTCCCATGCCTTTACCTCGGGCAGAGATTGATATTTTCTTACGGGAGAACAGGCTAGAATCGCCAGGGAGAATAAAAGAAGCAGATATCTGCGCATAAAGTTGGTTTTAGATTGGAGATAAAATTACATTTTCTAGATCAGATTCTGATTTTTTTTTTAAAGAGAACCTATCATCAATTTATAATTTGTTTTACAAAAAAAAAGTTACGTTTGTAATAATTATTCTTCTAACGGAAACTTTCAAACAAGCCAGATGTCAAAAAACCGGTTATTCATCACAAAACCACTTCCTCAGTTATTCAGTGAATCTCAGGAATCAGGTGGTTTAAAAAGAACTCTTACGCCACTTAATCTTACGACATTAGGAATCGGCGCCATTATAGGTGCAGGTATATTTGTACTTACAGGACAGGCTGCAGCCCAGTATGCCGGTCCTGGTATTGTTTTATCTTTTATTATTTCAGGTCTTGCCTGCGGTTTTGCCGGACTTTGTTATGCCGAATTCGCCTCCATGATCCCAATTGCAGGAAGTGCTTATACTTATTCATATGCCACTCTTGGGGAGTTTCTTGCATGGATAATAGGCTGGGACCTTATTCTTGAATATCTTTTTGCTGCATCAACTGTTGCAGTAGGATGGTCAGGTTATGTTGTCAGTTTTCTGAAGGATCTGCATATATTTATTCCGCCTCAGTTTACCGGAGCTGTGGGATCAGTTCTGGTTAATGTCCCGGATGCGGGATGGAAACCTCTTACAGCAACTTTTGCTCAGACTCTGGCAGCTTCAGGAGTTAACGTTGATTCACTGGCACATGTCACATGTGTACTTAATTTACCGGCAATGTTTATTGTGGCATTGTTATCAACTTTATTGGTGATCGGCATTCGGGAATCAGCTAATTTCAATAACATAATGGTAATAACCAAAGTATCGGTAATTATTCTGTTTATTGCAATAGGATTCGTATTTGTTAAATCGGCAAACTGGCATCCTTTTATTCCTGCCAACAAGGTTGAAGTTGCTCCTATGGCCCAATATGGAGGATTCTGGGGATGGCTAAAGGCTTATAGTCATGAATTTGGCAAGTTTGGGATAAGCGGAGTTCTGAGAGGTGCCGGAGTTATATTCTTTGCATATATTGGTTTTGATGCAGTTTCAACTGCAGCCCAGGAGGCAAAAAATCCTCAGCGCGATATGCCAATCGGTATCCTTGGATCACTTGGAATTTCAACTGTTTTATATATTCTTGTAGCAATTGTGCTCACCGGTATCGTAAGTTATACTACTTTAAATGTTGCCGATCCTGTCGCTGTTGGCGTTGATGCCATGGGAAAGGGCATGTTCTGGCTCAGACCTATTGTGAAGATTGCCGCTATTGCCGGATTAAGCTCGGTCATCCTGGTAATGCTTATGGGGCAGCCAAGAATATTCTATTCTATGTCAAAGGATGGTTTGCTGCCTCCTGTTTTTTCAAAGGTTCATCCGCGTTTTAAAACTCCGTATGTCAGCACTATTATTACAGGTACAGTTGCTATGATTATTGCAGGAATTCTGCCAATCAGTATACTCGGAGAGCTGGTATCCATTGGTACTCTTCTCGCATTTATAATCGTTTGTGTGAGTGTTATGGTACTCAGAAAATCCAAACCGAATATTCAGCGTCCGTTTAAAACCCCCTGGGTTCCGCTTGTTCCTATTCTCGGCGCATCAATTTGCTTTTTGCAGATGGCTTCACTGCCATTTGATACGTGGTTGAGACTTATTATCTGGATGGCAATTGGTTTCTGTATCTATTTCTTTTACGGAGTGAAACACAGTAAGATAAGACAGAGCACTCCTGAGGAATAGCACTCAATTTATTTCGTGAACTTGTTAATAGATTTCAGAAGGTTAATCTCTCTGGTTCAATTACCCGAGTCAATCATCATATTCAGTTATAAATGATTGAAGCCGGTCTGTCTTTTGGCGCGCTTCCAAATTGTTGATTTGGCAAGGGTCCCATCAATATCTCTAAATAACCGCCCTGCATAATTTCTTTATAAGTTATGTATGAATGAGTATATTCCCTGTCATTAAGTTTTACAGACTGGATATAGATATTTTTTTCGTTATTATTTATAGCTTTTATGATGAGTTGTTTGTTAGACGGCAGGTTCAGTGTTACCTGATCAAACAGAGGACTTCCAAATACAAATGCTCCGTTAGCAGGATTAACCGGATAAAATCCGATTGAAGAGAAAATGTACCATGCCGACATCTGTCCACAGTCTTCATTACCGCATAATCCATCAGGTTTATCTGTATATAATGTGCGCTGGATAAAATGGTTCTTTTCTGCAGTTTTCCATTGCTGTCCGGCATAGGCGTACAAATAGGTGATATGATGACTCGGTTCATTTCCGTGAGCATATTGGCCTATCAACCCTGAAATATCGGAGGATGCCTTTTCGCCCATGTCTCCTTTCACCACAAACAGGCTATCCAGTTTTGTAATAAATTGATGATCACCACCAAATAGTCGAATAAGTCCTTCAACATCCTGGGGTACGAGCCAGGTATACTGCCAGGCATTTCCTTCCGTATAATCTCCCCATTCATGAATTGATTGAAAAGGACTGAAAGGTTCCCGAAATCTGCCATTTTCAAGTTTTGGCCTCACGAATTGTCTGATTGAATCAAAATATTGTGCGTAAAGACCAGCCCGTTTACTGTAATATTCATAATCATCGGTTTTGCCGAGTTTTTTTGCCATTTGAGCAATGCACCAGTCAGAGACACAATATTCCATAGCTTTGGAAACTGATTCTTTTTCTTTATCCGCCGGAATAAATCCCTTTTCTTTTATATACTTCATACCATAATCATCACGCGTGGAAGAAGCTTTCATCGCTTCAAAAGCCAGGTTTATATCAAAGCCCGTGAAACCTTTGAAATAAGCGTCTGCGATTACCGGAATGGCGCTGTAACCAACCATGCAGTCCGTTTCATTTCCCATTAAGGGCCAGATTGGAAGTTTCCCCTGTTGCTTGTATATGTTAAGCATGGTATTTACCATATCATTAACCCTTTCGGGTTGAAGGATTGTAAAAAGTGGTTGTTCAGCGCGATATGTATCCCATAAGGAAAAAATGGAATAATTTTTAAAACCCGGATTTGAATAAACTTTTTTATCAGTACCACGATAATCACCATTATTATCATTGAAAAGTACTGGCAGTGTAAACGAATGGTATAAGGCTGTATAAAAGGTACGCAGATCACTTTCATTTTTACCTTTGATAATTACTTTGCCTAATTCTTTGTTCCACATTTTGTTTGCGGCCAGACTCACATCTTCAAAATTCCAATCAGGAACTTCCGCTTCAATATTTGCGAGCGCATTCTTTTCACTGACCGGTGAAATTCCCACTTTTAAAAGTATTTTATCTCCTTTTGACGTAGAAAAATTAAACATACCTAAAATTTTTTCACCCTTAATTGAATCTCCGGGTTCAGGCTTCTGGTCATTGAACAGCTGAAATGATCCTATAGGTTTAGATAGCCTGATAGCAAAATATAAGCGCTGATCCTTTGCCCATCCTGTAGAAAACCTGTAACCCGTATAAGTTTGGGAATCCACTTTTTTAATGAAGGCTTCAGTTGGTTTATCCCAACCAATTCCATCGGTGAGGTTTATGGCTATATGTGCTTCCCTTGCTTCTGGGAAAGTATACCTGTGGACGGCTACCCTTTCAGAGGCTGTCAGTTCTGCAAGGATATCATATCCCTTCATAATGACCGAATAATATCCGGGACGGGCTGTCTCATCCTTGTGAGAGTACAATGAGGCATAACCTGAAAGTGGTTTATCCTGTGTACCAGGTGAAGTTTTCAATTCACCGGTAAAAGGTGTTATAAGAACATCACCCAAATCTCCTATACCCGTACCACTTAGGTGAAGCTGTGAGAAACCGGTCACAATGCTGTCCGAATAATGATAACCTGAACACCAGTCCCAACCCTTGACATAATTGGTCGGACCAACCTGAACTCCCCCGAAGGGAACATTGGCACCCAGAAATACATGCCCGTGATAACCGGTGCCGATAAAGGGATCAACATATCTTGTCAAGTCGGTAATCTCAGTTTCTGGCTTTCTGGTTGTACAGCCGCTTAAAAGAAGGAAAGTTAAAATAAGAAAATTAATGTGTCTCATGAATTTTATTTTTAAAGATCATCCGAAAATACTGCCTTGGGCAGATCTCTTAAATTATACCTCATTGCCATAACCTCACCATAAGCTCCCGCAGATCTTATTGCAATTATATCGCCTCTTTTTGTTTCAGGGAGCTCGATGAATTTTGCGAAAGTATCAGAAGATTCGCAAACAGGTCCGACAACATCATACCTTAAGATATTTCCTGCCGATGTAAGATTCTCTATCTTATGATGAGCCTGGTAAAGCGCAGGTCTTATGAGGTCTGTCATCCCTGCATCTATTATAGCAAAAAGAGTATTGCTTCCATTCTTAATGAAAAGAACTTTGGAGATCAGACTACCGCACTGACCAACAATAGAGCGTCCAGGTTCAATGTGCAATTCCTGTCCCGGGTATAGATCGATAAATTCATTGAGCAAAGAAAAATATCCCGGAAAATCCGGATTGGTTTCAGGATTTTCATAGTCTATACCCAAACCGCCACCGACATTTATAATCTCAAGATTAATATTATGGGAAGAAAACCAAACCTGCAGTTCATTTATCCTGGCACACAGGCTTTTAAATACCGACATTCTGGTGATCTGGGAACCAATGTGGAAATGTATTCCGATCAGCCTGATATTTTTAAAATCTGATAGTTTTTTTATGACATCATCCAGTTCCCAGGTATTTATGCCAAACTTGCTCTCCTCGATACCTGTAGTAATATACTTATGGGTATGAGCCTCGATATAAGGATTGATCCTTAATGCAATCAGTGCCGATTTATTCTGTGCAGTTGCGAGTTGATTTATAACTTCCATCTCAGGAATCGATTCACAGTTGAAACAATAAATTCCTGTATTTAATGCAGCATTAATATCCTTGTCAGTTTTTCCTACTCCTGCAAATACTATATCAGACGCGTTGAAACCTGCAACTATGGCAGCGTCTATTTCATTGAAACTTACACAGTCGGCACCAAAGCCATATCCGGCGATTATTTTTAGTATCCTGGGATTGGAATTAGCCTTAACTGCATAATGAATCTTATAGCCTGAATTATCGGCTTCCTTTTTTATGACATTTAGAGTTGATCTTAACAAGTCAAGATCATAATAATAGAAAGGAGTTTCAATTTTACTGAACTTATCCGTAGTTATTTTATTAATCATTTTTTTAATTGAAAAGATGTTCGCTGAGTAATCTTAAGGCTTCTGTTTTATTGGATGTATCAATCAGGAGAGAGAGACTGTTAGGACTTCCTCCATACGAGATCATCTTCAGTGGAATTGTATTAAGTGCTTCAAATATCTCGGGAGCAGAACCGGTCCTTTCAGTGCGGAAATCTCCAACAACACATATAATTGACTGGTTTTCTTCAACTTCCACGCTTCCAAGTTCGTCAAGATCTTTGGCAATCTGTTTTATAAACTCCGGATTGTCTATTGTGATTGAAACGGCAACTTCGGAGGTAGTTATCATATCAATAGGTGTCCTGTAAGCTTCAAAGATCTCAAATACTTTCCGGAGGAATCCATAAGCCATTAACATCCTGTCGGACCTTATCCTCAACACTGAAATACCGTCTTTTGCAGCAACAGCTTTATAATCCTGCAGAACAGATGAGGATGTTATCAGCGTTCCGATATCATTCGGCTCCATAGTATTCTTGAGTCTTACCGGTATGTTTTTTTCACGTGCAGGATTAACGCTTGAAGGGTGGAGGATTTTTGCACCGAAATAAGCTAGTTCAGCTGCTTCATCGAATGACAGATCCCTTATCACTTTTGTGTTTTTAACAAATCTGGGATCGTTATTATGAAATCCGTTTATGTCAGTCCAGATCTGTATTTCAGATGCATTCACAGCAGCCCCTATCAGTGACGCTGTAAAATCACTTCCGCCACGTTTAAGATTATCTATCTCTCCGTAAGCATTGCGGCAAATGAAACCCTGTGTAATAATAATTTTTTCTGCAGTGTAGTTTTTAAGCTCACGCTCAATATTTTCTTCAATATAGAAGGCATCAGGTTCTCCGTCTTTATCTATACGCATAAAACTCAGGGCAGGCAGAAGTGCAGAACTGATGTTTTTTTCCTTCAGAAGGAGATGGAATAACGATGTGGATATGAGTTCTCCCTGAGCAAGGATAGCTTTCTCCTGAAGCTTTGTAAATACCCTGAGAGTAAAATTCCTTATATATTCAAAATGAGAATCTATAAGTTCATGTCCTGATTTTTTACAATCTTCAGTTTCAAACAGCTCTTCCACAACCTGATGATACTTCGCCCTGAGATTGTTATTCCTGACTGATGCTTCATTGATATTGTCAGCATACAGAAGTTCAGCTATTTCNNCCTCCAAATTTCATTATTTTCATAAGTTCGATTTATTAATAAAAAAACCTGCATCATTTTGCAGGTCATAATATCTTTTCCTGTACTCACACTCCAGACAAAGACAATTCAGACCTGCAATTCAGATATCTGATACATCACAAAAGCCTTTTTATCTGATGGTTCACATATTTATTATCAGGGAGCAAAAATATACTTTTAATTAATAAACCATATTTAATTGGTATATTTTTTGTTAACATTAATTGTATTTAATAGTTTAACTATAAATTATCAAAAATGAAGAAATGTGTTTTTTTAATACTGGTAATAATGGTTGCAATACGAACTGTTGGATTCAGCCAGACAAAGAAGGGGACGGAAAACTTAAAAAATGACACTATTTCTGTTGACAGCGTGGAGTACTGTTTGATTATTATCGACCCTGGTTTTGATACCTGGCTGGCAGCCAAACCTTCTAAGAATTTTTACTCAAACAATTATTATGTTCAAAAAAATCGTTTTTACTTTGACGAATGGAATCTCAGGTACACATCTGAAAATAGTAATGGATTGTATGATAATTATATAGATTATAATCCCGATGCTGATTACGGTATAGATATTAATTACAGGCTCTATTATTATTTCAAATATTTCGAAGAGACAAATCATGTTAAGCTGCTTCCTTTCAGCAGGTAAATGGCTGCAGAGTTTTCGGTACTGGGTTCTGGGTGCTGGGTGCTTGGTGCTTGGTATGGGTGCTTGTGACCTGGTACGTAAACAGGACCTGGTACCAGCACCTAGCACCTAGCACCTAGTACCCAGCTTCTTAAACTTTTTCAATCCTTTTTAAAA
>PMIL01000181.1:0-133 GCA_003157075.1 Bacteroidales bacterium
AATAAAACTTCAGCTCGAGAGTACCAGCAAACAAAATGCCGGTGAAGTCAGGTCAACCATAGAAGAGGTTAAGGTCGATTTCCTAAAAACAATTGAGGAAGTCAGGCAAATTTCCAATAATCTTGCACCAAAC
>PMIL01000181.1:251-8150 GCA_003157075.1 Bacteroidales bacterium
GGAAAGGGATTTACGTATAATCCTAACTTATGCACTCCCTGCAACGGAATTTATAATATGAAAGAGCGAGCCCGACTGCTTAATGGAAAACTGGATATTGAGTCCGAACCACTTTCGGGAACTACCATACGTTTAAAAATTCCGAAACGACTTACGATGCAGAAAATTTATAATCAAAGAGATGAGTAAAATAAGGGTTCTGATCGTCGATGACCATCAGATTGTGCGTGATGGAATTAAGCGGCTGCTTAAGGATGAAGATGACATTGAGCTGATAGGCTCAGTTGGAAGCGGTAAAGAGGCTCTTGATTTTATAAAATGCAACCAACCCGATATTTTGATTACTGACTTGTCAATGCCAAATATGTCGGGAATTGAGCTGACAGAGAGATTAATGAAGCTCTCTACTGATATTAAAGTGCTTATTCTATCGATGTTTAATAATGAAGAGTATATTTTTAGTGCAATTCAGGCAGGCGCCAAAGGTTACCTTCCAAAGCAAGATTCTACCACTGAGATTTTACTTGAAGCCATACGAACCATTTCAAATGGAGATGAATTTTATAGTCCCTCAATTTCAAAAATTGTATTAAAGAGTTTTTTCAAAAATGTTAAAAATACAAGTGTTGGTGATGTTTCCAAAAAACATCAGTTAACCTCTCGTGAAAAGGAGATATTGAAGCTTTACGTTGAGGGTTACACTAATAACGAGATTGCTGAAAAGCTGAGTCTTAGTGTTTTTACAATAAAAACTCACAAGAACAATATTATGCAGAAGTATAACTTCAAAAGCACCGTTGAAATGATAAAATTTGCGCTTCGGAATAATATTGTGGAGTGGTAGCTAATTAATTATATTTTAGTTTGGTACTAAGTGTCACGGAACTATACCTATCAAAAATAGATCCTGAAAGAACATTTGAAATCAATTGGCCAGATATTTTGCCAGTTATTATGAAACCCAGTGTTATCTGTAGAAATCTTCAATACAAAAATCATGGATGCTGAGAACAGAAACAAACCTATGTAAACTGGTAAAAAACCAAATATAACACTCATAATCAGGGGGTCGCTGGTTCGAGCCCAGCTGGGCCCATAGAACATAAGAAGCCGCACATTGTGTGGCTCCTTTGTTTTGTTTCATTGCAGCTTGGAAGGACGTCGACGAGTGTTAGTTGCGATTTAAATTGCATATTTAAGACAAGAGATTTTCAACTCGCAACATAATGAGTGCAACCCAAACACCTTTAGGACAAATAAAATTGAATGTCTGCCAACTAAATGAATTATTTATGTCTACCTTTAATAGATCTATATAAAAATAGGCTATTAAATAAGCATCGCTTTTACTTTACAAAATGAAGTTAAAAGATGAAAAAAATTTACATTTTATTAGCCATTTTTTTTGCATTTAATTCTACAAATGCACAAAACCGGCAACATACTGACTACTCAATAAAAAGCATCAATACTAGTATTGACAAAAATAAATCAGGTAAAAATCAGTTCAACTCTTATAAAACAGACACTGAATTATTAGACACTATTATTATCTACAATACTTCAAATGAATTAATATATCGGGAAACTAGGAGCTTTGATGCTGCTGGAAATATATTGAATAATTTAGGAGAAAATTGGATAAACGGTTTATGGATCAATAGTATAAGACATCTATTTACTTATGATGCAAATGGGAATATATTAACGGAATTGGATCAAAGTTATAACAACGATAGTATATGGGTAGGCAATCAAAGATATACATATACTTATGATGCCAACGGAAAAGAGTTGTCTTTTTTATTTGAGGTTTGGCTAAACAATTCTTGGGTGAATGATTATAGAGATACATATACTTATGATGCAAGCGGGAAAGAGTTATCTTGTCTAAGGGAAGGATTATTACAGAACTCATGGGGAAATGAATATAGATTTACATATACTTACGATGATAAAGAAAATATATTGACAGAGATAAGTGAGAATTGGATAAATTATGAATATTTTGATTCTATAAAATACACATATAACTATGATAACATTGGAAATAAGGTGACCGAGTTATTTGAACATTTTAAAAATAGTGTATTAGTGGATTATCACAGATATACGTTCACTTATAATAGCGATGGAAAGGAGTTGACCATGTTACATTCAATTTGGCCAAATAATACATGGGTAAATAGTGACAGAAATATATTCACTTATGATACAAATGGTAATTTGCTATCTGAATTAGATGATGTTTGGACAGATGACAGCTTATGGGTGAGTGATCAGAGATATACATATGTTTTTGACAATAATGGGAATGAATTAAGTAAGTTACATGAAATATATAGAGGAAATACATGGTCGAATTTTGAGAGAAGTAGTTTTAGTTATAATACAAATAGAGAAGTTTTAACTACATTAAATGAACATTGGCAAGACACCATATGGATCACCGAATCTAGATCAGCATATACATATAGTACTTATGGAAAGGCTTTGTCTTACATAAGTGAAGAACCTGGAGCCAAACTGACCTTTACTTACGATGCTAACGGAAATGTTTTGATTGAATTAGATGAAAGAACCTTGCATAATTCTTTTAATGGATTTAATTGGCAATTTATTACGAGATATACATTTACTTATGATGCCCATGGAAATACAGAGACAGGTAAATATGAACGATTGGACCTAGACAAAGGAGAATGGTTGCCATTTGATTCATATTTCGGGAGAGATCCAATAGGACCTCAAGGAATTATTCAGCCCCCCGCTACCTCATTTCAATTAATGAATTCCAACATGGTATCTAAAACTTACCGCTATGTACTCAGATATATATCACTAACTGCTCTAAACATTATTAATACTTTTGGGAAAAGAGATATTGTGATTTACCCTAATCCTGCAAATGATATGATAACCATAGATTTGCATGACCTGGGTGATATACAAAAAATGAATATTTTAATTTATGACTTGCAAGGCCACGTATTGATGAAACAAAACATAAAACAAGAAATAACAGAAATCCGCTTAGACCATGTCAAAGCAGGGATATATATATTAGAAATATTTAGTAATACCAGCACACTTATAAAGAAGTTTATAAAAAAATAAGCATTTCAGCTCAGACCAGCATGAATTTAATCATAATGATAGTGGACCTCATATAAATACTACAAGGATCAGGTTAAAGGAAGTGCAAATCAGGACCAGCAGGATTAAACCGGAGGTGCCTGATATTTTTTGCACACTCCGGTTGAATATTAGAACCTCTCCTGAAACCATAAACCTGAGCGGTTATCAGGTTTCATTTCAATTTGTTTTTACGCGTTTTGTAACTTATGAAGTACTTCAACCATTGCGGGGGAGAGATCGCTATGATGATGGACAATCTTCCACGTTCCGCCTTCTTTCTGATAGATGTTCGTTACGCGAACCTGATCAGTGACCTTCTGCCCGGCAATCCTGAAACCTGCGTTCTCGACGCCAATTTCATAAGCCATATCCCCGACTACCCGGATGAACTGATCCTGTAGTTTGACTTGACCTTCTGAAGCTACCTGGGCGGTTTGATCCCATGTTGTCCAAACGTCCTTCCATCCTACCTGCCGTCCTCCAATCGGGTGCATAGTGGTAACTGCCGAACTGTGTGACCAAATATCTGACAAGGATTGAGAACTTCCATTTACCATTTTGTTTAGCGCTGCATAAAACTGATTTGATGCATTGCGGACTTCATCTTCGGTTGACATAATTTATTTCCCTTTCGTTAATTTGTAGAATTAATTTTGATTATTAAATCGAAAACAGTCATAACACCTGTTTGGAGATCAATAAGGTATGACCGTAATTTATCCTAATGCAATTTGCAATAGGATGCAGAAGAATTAACCTGAGATTTGGTTAATTAAGATCACCTACTTTTTTCATAACAGGTCATCAATTGCCTGTTTAGAACAAAATACTTACCTTAAACAAATCACATCAAAAAACGTTCATCTACACAATTCTGATCCCATTTTTGACAGATTCAATTCTCTAAACTATCACGGCAAACATATTTTTGCTTTAAGTCTGATTATAATTTATATTTGATAATGAAAAAATTAAGCCTTAAATGTCAAGCATTATTGAAGGCTATAATTACGATATCTTTATCTCCTACCGCCAGAAAGACAATAAATACGACGGTTGGGTAACAGAATTTGTTGACCATCTGAAGAGGGAACTCGATGCAACCTTTAAAGAGGAGGTAAGCGTTTATTTTGATATCAACCCCCATGATGGATTGTTAGAGACTCATGATGTAGGTGCTTCTTTAAAAGAAAAACTTAAATGTTTAATCTTCATCCCTATTATATCACAAACCTATTGTGATTCAAAAAGTTTTGCGTGGCAACACGAGTTTGTTGCTTTTAATAAACTAGCAAGTGAAGATTATTTTGGAAGAGATATAAAACTTGCTAGTGGAAATGTTTCTAGCAGAATATTGTCAGTTAAGATTCATAACCTCGATGCTGAAGATCAAGCTCTACTTGAAAATGAACTCGGAGGATTCATACGTGGAATAGAGTTTATATACAAAGAACCTGGAGTTAACAGACCTCTCAAACCTGAAGATGATGAAAAGAAAAATTTGAATAGTTCGATATATCGTAACCAGATAAATAAGGTAGCCAATTCTGTCAAAGAAATTTTAGCGGCACTAAAGAAACATAATCAGCTGGTTGAAGAAGATCCAAAAGAGGCTGTTAAAACATATCATGAAAAGACAAAGAATCTGAAAGCGATAATTATTCTATCTTGTATTTCAATATTAGCACTGGTACTACTTGGATATTTCTTTATACCAAAACGGTTAAATTCTTACGATAAAGTTGAAAAATCTATTGCGGTATTGCCTTTTGTTAATCTTAGCAATGATCAGGAACAGGAGTATTTTAGTGATGGTATGGTGGATGAGATTCTAGATCGCCTTTTCAAGGTGGGTGATTTGAAAGTTATTGCCCGCACATCATCAATGAGATATAAAAATACTAAACTATCATTAAAAGAAATTGCTCATGAATTAAATGTTTCAGCCCTTCTTGAGGGAAGCGTTCAAAAAATAGGTAATAAAGTAAGAATCACAACTCAACTAATCGACGCTAAAACAGGTTTTCATTTATGGTCCGAAACATTTGACCGAAATCTTTCAGATGTATTTTCAATTCAGACTGAAGTAGCTCAAAATGTTGCTCAGGGATTGAAATCCACATTAATACATAATGGAACTGATCTGCATAAGAACGAAGTCCCTACTACCAATCTAATTGCATATGATTACTATTTGAAGGCTAATGATTACTCAACAAAATATGAATCATTTAAAGCCATTGACTTGTATTCAAAAGCAATTCATGAAGATCCCTTTTTTGCAGTTGCTTATGCCAAGAGAGCAGGTGAATATTTATATCTATATTGGATTAAAGATGAAAAATTAAAAGATTATGATCTAAGAGCTCAGGAAGATATAAAGAAAGGATTCTCTATTAATCCAGAATTACCTGAATTGAAAATTGCACAAGCATCTTATTATTATTATATAAATAGAGATTATGAAAAGGTCTTATCAATAATTGCTGATTTAAAGAAGATAACACCCAATATGCCATCCTTATATTCAATTTCATCAAATATTCTAAGACGACAAGGAAAATGGAATGAATCAATAATAGAACGAGAACGAGGACTACAATTTGATCCACTCGATGCAAAAGAGATTAATGAACAATCACACACCTATGATCTTATGCACCAGTTTGATAATGAAATAGAATGGTGCAAAAAAGGATTATCATTAATACCTGACTTTGATTTTAATTCAAATATTTTCAGGGCATATATAAACAAGACTGCTGATTTCAATCTTGCATTAAAAGAATCAGGATTAAAAGAAGAAAATATTCAGTATACAAGTTACTATTATTCAAGACAATACAAAAAGTTAATTGAGTTCATTTATCATGATACTACAACTCAACTTGAAGACCAGTTTTATTATCATCCTAAAACTTATGACATCGCATTAATTTATTTTTTAAGTGGGAATAAATCCTATTCTAAAATCTATGCAGATTCCGCAATTACTATTCTGCGGGAAAAACTAGAAGAAAAACCTAATGATGAAAGGTACTATGCAACCTTAGGTAAGTGCTATGCATTCATTGGGGATAACAAAGAAGCTATCTCTTGTGGCGAAAAAGCAATTGCCTTAAAACCAGTCAAGTTAGACGCATGGCAGGGCATAGTAAAAGAACAAGATCTAATGGAAATCTACATTTTTACGAAAAATTATGATATTGCTTTAGAAAAGATAGAGTTATTATTATCTACCCCAAGTGAGTTGTCATTAGGTGAGCTAATGATTGATCCTATTTTTGATAGCCTTCGCAGCTTAGTTCATTTTCAGAAAATCATAGATTCAACTCATAGGCAACATTAGAAACCTGAGAAGTATTCTGAATTACTTTATCCATTATAATAAAATTATTCCAAAAGAATATGAGTACCCTTGGGCTTAGAGGTTTTACTGTTTCAGCTTATTTCCCATCTACTCAAGTACTGACCACTCAAAGTCGGAGTTAAATCCTTGTGGTTTTGTTATGATTGTCTCATGTTATCAGACCGAATTTTGCGGCGCTCAGAAAATGAAGGATATTAAATTTAATTTCAGTTTCAGAAGGTTTGTGGCAAGAATTCATGGTCGGGATACCTTTATTACAACTGCAGCATGAGATGGTACTTCAACAGAATAAGTCTCCGGGAAGGTCCCTTTATCAGTATGTTCCCACAGATCCCTCACTTTCATTCTGCCCGCAAAGCCCAAATCTTTCCACACTGCAGATATTTTCTCAGCTTTTTCTGACCGGTTGAACAATGCAACCGCTTTAGCGCCGTCGACCAGTTCTTTGACCCATACCTGAAGTGTGCCATTATTGTATTCTTTTGCAACATCTCCCTGGATTCCGAGCGGGTCCTGGTCAATAGCGATCATCTCTTTGTTCATTACTATTTCCCTGCCATACTGTGGCATGTTAAAAACATCGTTCCCGAGAAACAGCGGAGAAGCCATAATGCACCACATACTGAATTGCGTCCTTTCTTCGGTTTCATTCAATCCTCCGCTTACCCCTACCTCAAGCATATCGGGATAGTTCCAGCCCAGTCCTGGTCCGACAAGCTTTCTGTCAGGATGCCTGTTTGCATCGATATTCCTGGTTATTGTTTTCCATGATCCTCCACTTGCATCGCTCCATTTACCGTTTTCAACATAACCATCTATATCTCCGCAGGTCCGCCAGAATGTACCGGCATCACGACCCCATTCCCATGGATTGCCGTTGCCCCAGGTACATATTTCAATATTGAAATCGGGGTTTTGAGCTTCCATCTCCTTATGAAACTGCATATACTGGGTTTTTTCATCAAGTTTCTCTCCTGCACCGCCGCACCAGTCGATTTTGACCCCATCGAATCCAAATTCTGCCCAGCGTTTGGCATCATCGGCATAATGACCAAATGAACCATTGCCGTCGTAGCAGCCTCCGCACTTGCCTTTTCCAGCATCAGTGTAGGTTCTTGATTTCAGTCCTTTGCTGTGGAGATAATCATTAATTGGTTTGAAGCCGTTGGGAAATTTACTCAGGTTAGGCCGGAATACTCCGTCTGAATCACGGTAATGTGCATGACATTCAAATGTCAGATAAGTGTACCCCATATCCCTTAATCCGGAGCTTACAAAAAAATCTGCCAGCTTCCTGTAATAAGCTTCATCCCAGTTGGATAACTGACCGCAATGGTCTATGTTCCATGGCTCCCATCCCATCGGTGGAAGTATATTCTTTTCAGGCCAGG
>PMIL01000360.1 GCA_003157075.1 Bacteroidales bacterium
AGGATATGAGTTTGTTTTTACTGGGACATAGTTTCGGAGGTATGATTGCAGCTGATTTTGTGACAAGTTCTGATAATCAGTATATGATAAAAGGACTTATAAATGTTGACGGAAGTCATAATTATCCTCTGAATGATACACTTACACGGGAAAAACTGCTTTCAGTAGGGCAATATGAAGTTTCACAAAATCGAAATATTGATAAATGGACTCCAATTCTAAACTATTGCGAGGCGCATAAAGGTAATTTCAGTTTTGAGGAATCACAGCAGCTGGAAATATATTCAACTGATGCAGAGAACTATATTGATAGCATAAAGCATATAAATATCGTTTCTCAGGTATTAAGATATATGATTTCTGACAAATACCCACTCACAGCAATGCTTACTAACCTGATTTATTCGGAGGATTCAAATTTTAATAAAGAACTGGCTGTAACACAATTTTCAACTTCTCTTAGCAAAGTAACAATCCCGGTGCTTTTGTTATGGGGAAAATATGATTTCACTTGTCCGGTGGCACTGGGTGAAGATTTTTTTAACAGGATCAGCTCCACTGATAAGAGTATGGTTATTTCTTCAAAAAGCGGTCATTATATGATATTACAGGATAAAGATTTTTTCTGTAATGAGATTAATGCCTTTGTGCAGACACACAGATAATTCAGCTGACGGGGACTTCAGTCCTTATGCATAGTTGGAATATTTTTTGGATTATAAATTATATTAAAAATTAGATAGCAGACTCCATGATAACAAAAGTATTATTACTTGCAATTTTCGGAATCGCAATGGCTCACCTCGAGGGAGTGGTGGTTGTATATCTGCGAAAAGCACTTGGAATGCTTGATTCAGAATCAAATAAGGTATCAATTGAAAAATTTCCCAGGCGATTTTTAAATATTGAGATGACGAGGGAGGCAGCGACCATAATAATGCTTCTGGTAATCGCCTGTCTTACAGGTGTTTCATGGGCAGAAAGAGGAGTGTTTTTCCTCTGGACATTTGCCTTCTGGGATTTGTTCTACTATATTTCGTTGTATGTTTTAATAAAATGGCCACCCAGCCTGAATACTATTGATGTACTGTTTCTTATACCTAAACCCTGGATAGCTCCGGTATGGTTCCCGATAGGAATTTCAACGCTTACGATACTGATTATTTCGCTTCTCTTATTCCTGGGAATTCTTTGAACTATTTCATCATATGATTGTTATGAATATTCACTGTTATTGTTAAATTAAAAATTATTTATTTTCTGGTTTGCAGAAATATCTTGCCTCAAATATTTAAAAATCCCGAATATTTCCTGGATTGTTATTTTACACCGGAATAATTGGTTTGGTGTAAATGTCATTATTAAAAAAGATGAATCTATAATTAAATCGGACAAAATGAAAAAATCGTTCCTTTTATTAAGCTTTCTGTTAGTCCTTGTCTCAGGATCAGGCATATTTGGACAGACTTCAAAATCTGAGTACAGTATCTTAAACAAAATCCATTTGCCTGGCGATGGTGGCTGGGATTATCTTTCAGTTGATGAAGCTGCCGGAAGATTGTTCGTATCGCATGGAACAGTTGTTCAGGTTGTCGATATAAAGACAGGTCAGCTTTCGGGAACCATTAAAGAAACTCCGGGAGTTCATGGAATAGCAATTGCGCAGGATCTGAACAAAGCTTTTATTAGTGTAGGCAGGAATGCTTCTGTGAAAGTTATTGATTTAAAAACACTGGCTTTAATAACTGATATTAAAGTCACCGGAGAGAACCCTGATGCAATTATGTACGATCAGTTTTCAAAAAAAGTGTTTGTATTTAATGGCCGGACTTCAAATGCAACTGTTCTCGATGCAGCAACAAATGCAGTTGCAGGAACAATTGCTCTGGAGGGCAAACCTGAATTCCCCGTTTCAGATGGTAAAGGAAAGATTTTTGTCAATATTGAAGACAAGAGCCTGATCTCTGTTATTGATGCAAATACACTTAAAGTGGAAAAATCCTGGCCGATAGCACCCGGAGAGGAAGCGAGCGGACTTGCACTTGATAATGAAACACATCGTCTTTTTGCTGTTTGCAGCAATAAACTTATGGTTGTTATAGATGCAAATGATGGGCATGTGGTAGCTAATTTACCAATAGGTGATGGATGTGACGGCGTAAAGTTTGACCCTGGTATGAAACGTGCTTATAGTTCAAACGGAGAAGGTACAATGACTGTCGTACAGGAGGTGGACAAGGATAATTTCAAAGTTCTTGAAAATATCCCGACTTCAGCTGGTGCACGAACCTTAGCTCTTGATACAAAAACTCATCATATTTATACGCCTACAGCCGAGTTCAATCCGGCTCCTGCTGCAACAACAGATAATCCAAGACCCAGAAGATCCCCTAAGCCCGATTCATTTTATATCATGGATATTGCCCCGGTAAAAAAATAAGGAAATTTTAATTTAAATTCATTGGTAAATTGTAGGGACATGCCATGGCATGTCCCTACATTTGTGAAAAAATCTGATGGGCAAGGGCAGGCATCTGAATGACAAGGACAGGTTCAAAACAATTTTCCGGTCTCTGCAATATAGAAACTACAGACTTTTCTTCACCGGACAGAGCATTTCACTTATAGGCACCTGGATGCAAAGGATTGCCATGCCCTGGCTTGTTTATCACATGACAGGTTCTGCATTATTACTTGGTGTCGTTGGTTTTGCAGGACAGATTCCGACTTTGATACTGTCCCCCGTAGCCGGAGTTCTAACTGACAGATGGAGCCGATACAAGGTTCTTCTTATAACCCAGATTGTTTCGCTGGTTCAGGCCTCTGTTCTGGCATGCCTGTGCCTGGCAGGGGTGATACAGATATGGGAAATTGTTGCCTTAAGTGCTATTCTGGGTTGTACAAATGCATTTGACGTGCCTGCACGTCATTCATTTGTGATAGATATGGTTGAGAACAAGGAAGATCTTGGCAATGCGATTGCCCTTAATTCACTCATGTTTAACGGTGCCAGGTTAATCGGACCTTCAATCGCTGGAGTAATGCTCGCTTCAACAAGCGAAGGGGTCTGTTTCCTTCTAAATGCCGTTAGTTACATATTTGTAATTATCTCTTTGATGAGAATGAGACTGCATTTTACACAAACTCATAAAAAGGAAGAAAGGATTCTTAAAGAATTAGGCGAAGGTTTTCGTTACACATTTGGATTTGCGCCTATCAAACATCTCCTCATCCTCCTGAGCATTTCCAGTCTTATGGGAATGTCATATTCTGTACTTATGCCTGTTTTTGCAAAAGAAGTCCTTCATGGAGGATCGCATACATATGGTTTTCTTATGGGTGCAGCCGGTTTTGGAGCTCTTATGGGTGCCCTTTTTCTCGCTTCAAGAAAATCGGTTCTTAAACTCGGCAGAATTGTTCCTGCCTCTGCAATCCTTTTTGGCAGTGCACTTCTGGGTTTATCCTTTTCAAGATTATTCCCGCTATCACTTGTATTAATGATCTTCATCGGTTTGGGAATGATGATGCAGACTGCAGCAAGCAATACAATCCTTCAAACTATTACAGATGATGATAAGCGGGGAAGGGTGATGGGTTTTTATTCTATGTCAATAATGGGAACTGCTCCTTTTGGCAGCCTCATTGCAGGCGGATTGGCAAAGTTAATCGGCGCTCCATGGACTATATTCGGAGGCGGCTTCGTTACTATTATCGGTGCACTTTTCTTCTTAAGAAAGCTGCCTGAACTGCGGACTTTGGTTCGTCCTGTTTATGTAAGGATGGGTATTATAACTGAGGTTGCAACGGGTCTTGAGGCAGCATCTGAAACAGAAGTTTAAACGGTTTAGAACGTTTATAGTTTTTTAACTCTTTTAATATCCTAAAACATAATTATTTATTAGTTATTCTTTTATTTTTGGAAGTAGTAAATATTGCATTATTTAATTCACTTCAGATGATCCGGTTCAATACAACTTTACAAATCGTATTTATTTTACTTTTAACATTTTTTACTCAGACAGAAGGGTTTTCATTAATTCATGGAAATATTTATGTTTTTCAACAGGATACAATACAGAAACAATCCGTATCACCCAAACAACCAGTATACACAACTTCTCGGCTTGCTGGCGCAAAACCTGTCATAGACGGCAAGCTTAATGATGAATGCTGGACAAAGGGAACATGGGCAGGAAACTTCAGGCAGTGGATTCCGAACGAAGGGGCAAAACCTTCCTATCCGACTTATTTTAATATACAGTATGACGATAGAAACCTTTATGTAGCTATACGCTCACATGATGGAGAACCTCGCAAAATGTTACGACAGGCTGGAGTCCGCGATGAATTTGTAGGCGATATGGCAGGGGTAAACTTTGATAGTTATCATGATTATCGAACTGGCTTCGAGTTTACAGTAACCTCCTGGGGTCAGAAAATTGACCTGGTCTTATTTAATCCAGTTAACTGGGATCTTAACTGGAATCCTGTCTGGAAGGTAAAAACAGGACTGGAAGATTCAGCTTGGGTCGCAGAATATGAGATACCGCTCAGCCAGCTGAGGTATAGCGGTAAGGATGAACAGGTATGGGGTTTGCATGTCTGGCGATGGATTTCAAGATACCAGGAGGAAAGTGACTGGGAGATACAAAGCAAGACAGGACCGGGAGTCCTTTTTAACTTCGGGGAACTGCATGGCATAAAAGGGTTGAAGAAGTCACGCCGTCTGGAAATAATGCCTTACGCTCTCGGTGATCTTAAAACTATGAAACAAGAACCGGGTAATCCGTTTACTGACAAGGGAAAAATATGGGGTGGAAATGCAGGACTGGATGCAAAAATTGGCATTTCCAGCAACTTCACTGTTGATCTGACAGTTAATCCTGATTTCGGACAGGTTGAATCCGACCCCTCAGTCATAAACCTGACTGCATTTGAGACTTTTTACCAGGAAAAAAGGCCGTTTTTTCTGGAAGGCTTAACAATTTTCGATTATAAGTTTGACGACCAGAGCTTATTCTATTCCAGGAGGATTGGCCATGCACCTTCACGAAATGTTTCTCCGAATGACAACCTTTTTGTTGATTCTCCTGACAAGACCTCGATCCTGAGCGCTATTAAGTTAAGTGGAACCACTTCAAAAGGGCTTTCTATCGGACTTATTCAAAGTGTAACGGCAAACGAATTTGCACGACTGAGTGATAAAGATGGGAACAAAAGCACTGTAAAGGTTGAGCCACTTACAAGTTATACCGTGGCTCGGATCCAGAAAGGTTTCAACGCCGGAAATACTGTAGTGGGAGGTATGTTTACCTCAACAAACCGGGTCATAGAAGATAAAAACCTTGAGACTCTGAGCAATGATGCTTATACAGGAGGTCTCGATTTATTACACCATTGGAAGGATAAAGAATTTTATGTTGATGCAAAGATTATAGGAAGCTATATAAATGGAAGCAGAGGGGCTATCACATTACTGCAGCAATCATCCGCAAGATATTATCAGAGGCCTGGTGCCAGCTATCTTGACTATGATACAACTGCTACCAATCTTGGAGGCTGGGGAGGTAAATTAATGGTCGGGAAAGGATCCAAAGGCCGGTGGAAATATTCAAGCGGTGCAACATGGCTTTCTCCGGGACTCGAGCTGAATGATCTTGGTTATATGAATACAGCTGATGAAATTAGCCAGCGGAATGAGTTATCATATCTGATTAACCAACCGGTATATATTTTCAATACATTTGAAATAAGTGTCGAACAATTTAACTCCTGGAACTTCAATGGTCAGTATCTTGGATCGGGAGCACATTTATCATTAAATTTAGGATTTAAAAACCAGTGGAGTTTATCAACAAATCTGATTTATCATTCTCAATCTCTCGATACGAAAATATTGCGTGGCGGATATGATATGATTATGCCACATTCAATTATGTCATTCGGGTATTTGAACACAAATCCGTCAAAAAAAATAATTGCCAATGTACAGTATAGTTATACCTACACAGGAAATAATTCTGCAATAAATTATCAGATTGCACCCGGTATAACTTACCGGCCTGTAAATAACCTGAAATTTGGAGTGACTGCGGATTATATGAATAATCATGACAGGCTACAATATATAACAACAGAAAATTCACTGCCCGGAACAAGGTATATTCTTGGTACAATTGATCAGAAAACCCTGGGTCTCACTTTCAGGGTAGATTTGAACCTCACTCCTGAATTTTCTATTCAGTATTATGGAAGTCCTTTCGTTTCACTTGGAAGTTATTCTCAACTTAAATATATTACCGATCCAAAAGCAAAACAATATACAGAAAGGTTTGCCGTCTATCAGGATCCTGTCCTTACCGACGGAATATACCAGTTGTATGATTACTCAAGTGGGCCAAGAACAGATTATTCAATTGCTAATCCTGACTTTAATTTTCACGAGTTCCGGTCTAATCTTGTAGCAAAATGGGAATACAGACTGGGCTCTTTCATCTATCTGGTTTGGTCTTCGGAAAAATCAGGCAACACAAATGACTCTCAGGCTTCTTTGGGAGATTCGTACAAACAACTTAGGAGCATATTCCCAAACAATGTTTTTCTGATTAAATTGAACTACTGGTTCTCACTTTAATATTATGGATATCATTTACAGACCCATCGAAGAAAAAGACAATAAGATAATTGCAGAATTAATCCGTAATGTGTTCAGGGAGTTTAATATTCACCGGCCCGGGACAGTTTACTTCGATCCGACGACAGATAATCTTTATGGACTTTTCAGAGCCCCGGGATCAGAATACCTGATAGCCGAGGATAATGGAAATATAATTGGAGGTTGCGGTATTTATCCTACTCCGGGTTTACCCGAAGGCTGTGGGGAGCTTGTTAAATTCTATCTGTTGGCATCTCAACGAGGCAAAGGGATTGGCTGGAAATTGATGGGAAAATCATTCGATTCAGCAAGAAGGATAGGATACAGGCAATTATATCTTGAATCACTTCCTGAACTAAGCAAAGCCATAAGTTTATATGAAAAGGCAGGATTCAGGTTCATGCCCGGACCATTAGGTAAATCGGGCCATTTCGGATGCAACATCTGGATGCTGAAAGATCTTTAATCCGCAACATAATATTTTTAAACTTTCCATTGGAATTATTTTTTGTTGACCATAGAAAATTGAATGCCAGATGAAAAGAATAATTATTATCGGGGGTGTGGTAGTCGCCATAGCGGCTTTAATTGTTTTCAATAAAATGACATCAAGGAAAGGTAACTTCAATTCCTATATTGATGTAAAAAAAGGACTTTTTGAAATATCTGTTACAAACTCCGGAGAATTAATTGCTGAAAAATCAATAGATATAAAAGGCCCTGAAATAGGAATGGGATCTGATCGTGGAGGTCCCGGCAGAGGATTTAACATGCATGCAATGGATCTTAAAATACAGGATATCATCCCTGAGGGAACTCTGGTTAAAAAGGGTGATTATATTGCACAGCTCGACAGATCTTCATATGCAAATACATTAAAGGACGAACTTGAAATTCTTAAGACCTATCAGAACAACGTCGATATGAAAATTCTCGATACTGCTGTAGTTCTTACCAATCAGAGAGACGACATTAAGAATCAACGGTTTGTGGTTGAAGAAGCTGAAATTACACTTGCTCAATCAAAATATGAGCCTCCGGCAACAATCCGGCAAGCTGAGATAGCACTCGATAAAGCAAAAAGAGCTCTTGATCAGAAGATAAAAAGCTACTCACTTTATGTGGCTCAATCACTTGCTGATCTGAATCATCAAAAGATGCATCTGACCAGGGAGACAAGACTGGTGAATGATCTTCAGGAATTCTTATCTAATTTTACAATAATTGCACCTGCTTCCGGTATGGTGATCTATAAAAAAGACAGAAACGGGAACAAAAGAAAAGCCGGAGCAACCATTAATCCCTTCGATCGTGTAATTGCAACACTTCCTGATCTTTCTTCTATGATTTCAAAAGTATATATTAACGAAATAGACATAAGCAAGGTTAAACCTGGTCAGAAAGTTGACATAAACATAGATGCTTTTCCTCAAAAAGCCTATTATGGTTCTGTCATGAGTATTGCAAATATCGGCGAACAACTTCCGAATTCCGATTCAAAAATGTTTGAAGTGCAGATTAGAATTGATGGCTCTGACCCAGCTCTCAGGCCTACAATGACTACCGGGAACAAAATAATTATTAAAACATATAGTGACGCCGTCTATATCCCGACTGAATGTGTTCAGACAGGATCCGACAGCATCCCATTTGTTTACATGAAAAATAAAACAAAGGAGATTGTCATTCTCGGCGAATCAAATGAAAAGAATGTAATAGTCGAACAAGGATTGAAACCGGGGAGTCCTATTTATCTCACTACACCACAAGATCCTCAAAATTTTAAGTTGGAAGGAGAAGAGCTGATCCCAACTATCAAAGCTCATAAATAGAGGTTCAGTTCATTTTAAGCGAACGTTATTTTTTCAGATCTGTCTTTTTTGTTCGGCAACCCTGCCCAAAACAGGATATCTTTTTATCTCCGCGTATCAGATTATTACCCTGTTATTAGACGAAACCCGAAGTTTTTTAAGCTTCGGGTTGATCCCATTGATTAGAAACTTTAATTTGTTGCTTTGGTTAATTGACAGTAACTGAAGCGACCATAGAAGGATGAATTGTACAATGATATGAGTAAGTTCCGGCAGTGGAAAATGTGAAAGAAAACGTCCCCCCACTCTTAACTGAACCGCTATCGAAGGCATTTGAATCACTGGTGACGGTATGAGCAATTGCATCTTTATTTGTCCAGGTAATTGTTGTACCTGCTGTAACAGTGATTGAGGCAGGATTAAATGCCATTCCCTGTATAAACACCTGATTGGCTCCAGGTCCGCCTGTACCACCCGTGCTACCGGTATTGCCTGTAGTAGGTGTATTATAAGCAGTTGATTTGCTACAGCTATTGGAAATCATAAAAATCGATATCATAAATATGCCAGCGACGAATTTGATATTAGAATCACTTAACTTTTTCATATATAATTGGTATTAGGACAATAGAACATCCCGAAATGAGTTTGGTTCATTTGTCGGGCCACATGCCGATGCTGATCTTATACCTGACTAAGTTGCAGCTGGTCGCGCTTGAATATGAGGAGAGGTGAGAATGGATAGTGTATCTATCTCTTCCTCATATTGTTTGTCTTTTTCTGATTATGATTCTTTATTCTCAGTTTCTGCATTCGTTTCTGAGATTTTTTACTCAATGGTTTGAGACCGTATCTGGCGCTCTTTTTATTAGTCATTTCAACTTTACGGTTTTTAGGTGTTTTTTTTGGTGAATCCAATGAAAAACCGTTGATTGAGAAAATCAGAATGAACGCCATTATTAAACCAATACCTTTCTTCATAACCTGATTATTTAGATTAATCTTGTCATTTCAGCAAATTTAAATAAATATTTGTTTAATAGAGTATATTAATTATCTCCTCAATTTTTTGAAATTAAATCCGTTTAAGACATCAAACTTTAAGAAATTTAATCTGCTGTTTTTTGCTTTTTAAGAACATTGTACTCCTGAAGTACTTTTTTGAATACAGCGTTGGTGCGATAACCTCCTTCTGACAGATCATTTCCTGTGTTATCGTAATCTGAGTTTCCTTCTATCAAAATCGGTTCGTATACTCCGATTGCAACATCCCAGCCAACCAATCTTATCCCGGGCATATAGCTTGCTGCTTTCATAACTAACGCCTTGGCTTCCTCAAAAAAAGGAATAGTTAAATTTTCGAATACGATGTTCGTTACGGGATGTTTTGTGAGTATAGTTACCCCAAGGTCAATAAGGTTGGAAAATCCCTCTTTTTTCAGTCTGCCGGTTTGCATGTCAATTCCTACAAAACAACCGCCTAAAGAAACATTATCAACCTCGCAGTTTCTGTAGCTCATTCTTAAATATGCTGAAATAACCTCCACTTTACCTTCAGGATCTATGTATGTATCAAACCTTATCGTATTCACGCAGGAGGGATTAAGTTTATCCAGCAGCGGATGCTGTTTAATAGTTTCCTGAAATAAAAATCCTGATTTTGTAACCTCTTCGTATAATTCATCAATTCTGGACGGATCGGCAGATATCTGGGACAAGTAAACCTTAAATACTTTATCTCCGCCATAGCTCCAGTAAGTTTTTTTAATAATAACAGAATCGGAGGCAGATGAGTTTTTTTTAATTATCTCAGCAAGAATTGTTCTGAACTCGCCGGAACTGCTGATAACAAAATTTTTTTTGCCAATAACAAACAAATTCCTGTGATTATACATAAGAATTTTTGGAAGACTTAAATTGAATTGCCTGTAGAAAAAATCGTAATACAATTTATTTTCCAATACTTCACATAGTTCCTTCTCATTAAAAAAGTGTTTTAGGTTGTAAAGAAATTTCCAGGGGTAATAATCCAGAAGATTGGTCCGTGTTTTTTTAAATAAATATCTTGAGAAATACTGACGGGGAAATTCTCCGTAATAAAAATAGAGATAAAAAAACTCCCAAATCATTCTGATGATGGATTTACGATCGGGATCTTTTAGAATTTGAAAAAAAATTTCAGTGTTCGTCAGTTGAGGACTATTAGCTTTTTGTCTCATATAATGAAGCTATTTCTTTGAGCCAACTCTATAAAACTACCCATGAATAGTTTGCCTGAAATCACCAGGGATATGGTCCCCTAAGAAAATAAAACAGATAGTTAAAACCTCATTTGTAGAAAAAGCCGATATCAGATTTCCTTCACTCTTATTATAACATTAATTTAATATCTCCGAAACCTGAAAACAGTTTTATACACAACATAATGATCAGACTAAAGTTCAAATCTATGAAATTCTTCTCTGTTTATTCGTGTTTGTATCTATGAAATACATGGTAATTAATTAGAACGAATGAGCAATAAAAAAAACTAATCCTAAACAAATTTGGATTTCGAATGTTTAATTAGTCTAAATAAATTTAATTAATGCATAACTATTATGAAAAAGATGTTGTTGTTTTTTCTTATATTCCTTTCTGCGATACAATTATGGTCACAGGATGAATTCTTCGACGGCCCTCAGAACCCTGTAGAGGACAGAAATTTTCGAACACCTCTTATTGGTGAGAAGGCACCTTCATTTAAAGCAGTATCAACTAATGGTGAAATAAATTTCCCGGGAGATTATGGTCGTAGCTGGAAAATTCTGTTTAGTCATCCACAGGACTTTACCCCTGTATGTACAACAGAATTGCTTGAGCTTGCCAAATTACAGGACAAATTTGAAAAGATGGGTGTGAAGATTGTCGCCATATCAACTGACAAGTTAGATACTCATGTTCAATGGAAAAAAGCAATGGAAGGTCTTACCTACAAAGATAAAGAACCAGTTAAAATTGAATTTCCTCTGGTTGCTGATGAAGATCTAAGTGTCTCTAAAAGGTATGGGATGATACATGCTGAAACCAATAACACAAGGGATGTCCGTGGAGTATTTATAATTGATCCTGATAATATTATTCAGGCAAGTTATTTTTATCCAAAGTCAGTGGGACGAAATACGGAAGAGCTTCTAAGGGTGGTTACTGCGCTGGAGAAAACATCAGAAGAACATGTTATGACGCCCGCCAATTGGAAGGCCGGAGATGATATCTTGGTCCCTACTGTTCCAAAACCTGAAGGTTCGGCCGATGAACTTGCATCAGAGGGCTATTATAAACTTGCATGGTTTGTATGGTTCAAAAAAGCTAATTAATTTACCACTACACTAATTATGTTTTATGAGTCAGGCAGACTGATAATTGTTTTGTAATCAGAAAAGAAAATAACCAGGTTCAGGCCTGGTTTTTTTGTTTTTGCACCTATATTGATTTTAATAGTTAATCTGTTCTGAGCATAGAAAACAAAAATGCAATTAATTGCAGGTTTTTATATTATGTCTTTTAAGTATAAGCTACAATGTTATCTGGTAAACACCTGAAAGAAGGTGGTTAGATAGGACCTGCTAATTTACTATCTTTAAGGTTCCAATACCTAAAGGTTTTACCCTGAGTAAAAGTACAAAGCTGAATGAATCATAAGTCATAAGAAGTTACATTAAATCATCCATTAATTATGAAGAAAGTTACCCTGTTAATATTAGTACTATGTATCATATTTGGGTGCTCTCAAAAACCAGAAGGCAAGAAAGTCCTTGCAAAAAAAATTCTTAGCGATACTTCTTTTACCATTGTGGATACTATGGCCCGGAATCTTCTTAAGAAGGGATTTAATGCAGGGAGCGGTTATTCGCAAGTGTGGGCCCGTGACATGAATACCTTCGTCGAAATTGCCCTTAATGAGGTAAGCCCAAAAGATATCCGGGGTGCAATATTGGTTTTTTTCGCCCTGCAGCAGCCGAATGATGAGATGATTGATGGTTATGTTTTAAATAGAGATTTTACCTGGGGAGATCCGAATCAGTACCGTTCGACAGCAGATACTACACATGTCGGCTTTAAAAATACTGTTGAAACCGATCAGGAAACTTCATTGATTCAGATTGTTGGTAAATATGTGAGGTTGACAGGTGACAGCTCAATCCTTTCAGAAAAAATCGCAGGGGAAACCGTGTTGATGCGTATGTCTTTGATGATTGAATATTTATTGAAAGATCGTTACAGTGAAAAATATGGCTTGCTCTGGGGTGCCATGACAGCCGATTGGGGAGATGTTCAACCAAACACTGATAATGTGGTTGATATCGACTCCACAACTACACCGGCTATCGATGTTTATGACAATGCAATGTTTATTATTGCATTGAACTATATGGCTGAATTGACAAAAGAAAAGGTATCCGCTGAAAGGTGGAAAAACCTGAGTAAAAGTATTGCTGAAAATACCCGGAAACATTTATGGGATGAAAAAAAGCAAAAATTCATACCGCATATATACCTTGATAAATCACCGATCCCTGCCGGATTTGATGAATCTGAAGTCTATTACCACGGAGGTACAGCCATCGCTATTGAAGCTGGGTTGCTAAGCAAATCCGAAATTGCCGAATCAAATAAAAAGATGCTCAAGAATGTGCGATTGTCAGGTGCACCCAGCATTGGTCTGACTTTGTATCCGGTTTATCCCGATGGGCTTTTTCATGGCGGAATGGCAAAGCCATATGTTTATCAGAATGGGGGAGACTGGACCTGGTTTGGCGCCCGGATGATTCAGCAGCTTGTTGCCAACGGATTTGAGGAAGAGGCATACGCTGAAATTCGTCCGATGATTGACCTCGTAATAAAAAACAAGGGTTTTTACGAATGGTACGCAGTGGATGGAAAAGCCCAGGGTTCTGCACAGTTCAAAGGTTCTGCAGGAACACTTTCCAAAGCTATTCAGATGTTGCGGGAATGGGCTGAAAAGAATAAATAGCCAGGTGAAACGCTCGCAACGGCTCCCGCCAGATAAATGAATTTTCCATATATTTGATATAGGCATACATCGATAAGAAGAAAATTGATAAGTAAACATGAGCGGACCAATACCCAAATCCATATTAAGAAGATTATCTTTTGTAACCCTGGTTTTGGTTTTCACTTCTTCTGTTGTTCTTTCTCAAATCAATATAATCACTCAAAGACTCAGAGATGAGTTGATAAGAGAACCAGCAGACGATAAGGATATAACCAATTATCTGACAACCCTTAAATCAGGCGGTTCGTGGAGCGATATAGATTATTCAGATTCATCACAAAGAGACTGGCCGGCAGTGGATCATTCGAGGAGACTTAAATCTATTTGTACAGGTTATAATAAACCAACTAGTCTCTATTATCATAGTAATGAATTAAAGAGCAAAATTACTACCGCTATTGAATTCTATATAAAAACAAAACCACAATGTCCAAACTGGTGGTTTAACGCAATTGGAGCTCCTAATAATCTGGCGCCAGCGCTGATCCTGATGAAAACCGGTGATAAATTTGGTTATAACCAGGCTAAACTTGATTTCTATTGTGATGAACTCCTGAATTATTACAGCGAATCTGCAGTGAAATGGCCGTTTGCAACTACTGGTGCAAATAAAATCTGGCTTCTCACCAGCTCCATTTACAAAGCATGTATCAAAAATAACGAGTCAGTTCTGAGGTCAAATTTCCAGAGTGCATTCGATCAGGCAATTATTATGCCAGGCACCGGGGAAGGTATAAAGAATGATTATAGTTACTATCAACACGGACCTCAGTTATATTGCGGGGGTTATGGCATGGCATTCATGGAGGACATTACAAATTTTGGAACTCTGGCAGAAGGTACTTCATACCAGATGAGTAATACTCAGGTACAGATAATAACAAATGCCATTCTCGAAGGATTTCAATGGTTCTGTCAGAAATCAGCTTTTGACTTTGGAACCACCGGCCGGGAAATATCAAGATCCGGAGCAGGTTCCTCTTCTTCCCTGAAAATAGTAGTGGACCGTTTAAAGTTAATGAACCCCTCCAGATCAGCAGAACTGAATGATTGTTATAACTTTATTAACGGTTCGTCAGACTTCACCAATCCCGGCAACAAATATTTCTGGAAATCCGACTTTATGGTACAGCATGGTCCTACATTCTATTTGTCGGCCAGGATCCCTTCGAAGAGGATAACCGGTACCGAGCGGATGAATAATGAGAATCTGAAGAGGAAATGGTTACCCTGGGGTGCAACGAATATTATGATAGATGGCGATGAATACAGAAATATTTTTGCTGTTTGGGACTGGTCGCGTATACCCGGAGTGACAAGTGTTAAAGAAGAGGTTCCTGGTCTGCCGGTAGCCGGAGACTTTTATCTTGTCTCATCAACAGAATTTGCCGGAGGCGTTTCAGATGGTATCTGCGGATTGGCTGCATACGATTATTCATGGGATGGGGTCTCAGGACGAAAGGCGTACTTTTTTACACCTGAGGCGTTGTATTGTCTTGGATCAGGTATCTGTGCCTCTAAAAGTAATCCTGTAATAACAAATGTTAATCAGTGTTTTTCATCAGGTCCCGTTACTTTAAAAAATAAAAACACAATATCTACTTTTGATGGAACAGAAATCACTTCTTCAAATATTAAGTGGGTTTATCACAACAGAGTTGGTTATTACTTTCCTTCCAATGGCGAAATTACAATTAAGAACATGAATCAGACCGGCTCCTGGAATGACATTAACATAGCAGAGTCAAAAACTAAATTGACATATAAAGTCTTCAGTACCTGGATTGGTCATGGCAATGTGCCTTCCAACGATAAGTATGAATACATCGTGGTCCCTTCAACAAGTCTTGAACAATTCATGACATGGCTTGAATCAAGTCCTCTGAAGATGATATCTAATACAACTGATATTCAGGCATTTCATGAAATAAATAAGAAAGTTTATGGAATAGCGTTTTATAATCCGGGGGGCATAAATCTCGATCAGGGGCTTTTCATATGGACTGACAAACCATGCCTGCTGCTTATTCAGGAAATAAATAACGGGAGCCGGTTAAAAATTTCAATCTCAGATCCGACAACTAAACTTAAGAATATCAATATCAGAATATCTAAAAAATTATCAGGTCCGGGTTCAGTATATAATGATGATAAAACATCTGGCATATCAGTTTTTTTGCCCGAAGGGGACAATGCAGGAAAGAGCATAACATTAGAATATTCATATGAATAGTCACCATTAAAATTTCATAACACGAGATAAAAAACTGTGTTTTAGTAGTCATAAACAAAAAAGCCCCGACATTTTATGTGTCAGGGGGTGAAATTAAAAGAGTAGAATATGAGGAATACGGTTTTCAGGTCCCACGGACCAGGAAGAAACTCAAGTTCACGCATAGGTTTCAGTTCAATGCTATACCCGTTGTTCTCGAGATAATAGCTGTTCAGGTTGCTCTCTTAATCGAAACATATCAATCCATCTGAGTTAAGACTTTGCTGGGTGGATTTTTGATAAGACGAAAATTAATGTGGTACAATAAAATTGACTTTGACTTAAACATGGTTTATCTTGCGTTTGATTAGTAGTCATAAGTTTAGGTCAAATTCATACTTTTTTTAAATAATAGTTAATTGACCAGTTAAAAATATTACCATGAGGAGGAACAATAAGACACTAGTTTTAATCATGCTAATAATGATTACAATCGTGATACCATTGAAATTATCAGCCCAAGTTGAAGGTATGGCAGCTATGATGGCAGTTGATGGTTATGTGGTTCTCAGTAACGGGGATACCTTGAAGGGAATGATAAAGTGGAGTCTCAAATATGTCGAGAATAATCCAGTAGAGATAAAATTTACTGCCGGGAACGGAACGACTAAAATATTTAAGGCAAGTGAAATCCGCGGTTTCGGGAATTATATGAAAGTAGTAAAAAAGGATTTTGATACACCTGAAGAGCTTGAAATGGAAAATTATGTAAGTATGCCATCCATGAAAAAAGGGGTACTAGTCTTCTTGAACAGGCTACTGGATGGAAAGATAATAATATTTCAAAACAGAAGTAGTTTGGGATTTTCTTCTTCAAAGGTTGAAGAACGTTCAAAAATAGATGGAATATCTTTCAACTTAACTCCAGGCGAAGGATTATCTATTGGTCCAACTTATAGAACTTCATACAGGATTATTGAAAGTAGAACAAGGTATTCCAGCTACTTTGTCAGTAAGGCCAATGGAGCTCTTTTAAAGGTAGAAAAGGGGAATTATGATAGCCTTTTCCTATCTCTTTTTGGAGATTGCCCAAGCATTGAGCAGGAGCTTGTAAAAAATCCCGATCTGAAGAAGTTTAAGAACTTCACAATACTAGCAGAAGTTTACAATCAGATTTGCAAATGACTAATTGAAACTCATCAACAAGTATTCGGGTTGCTCTCTATATGTTGCATTGCAGGATCTCAGGATCTAAGATATACTACTCAAATTGAAATTCTCTTTTTAGCCACTGGAAACTAAATTTTAAGTCAATGAAGAATCTAATTAAACTTACAAGTTTATGTTTCTTGATGCTAATATGTATTAGTTATTCATGTATGAAAAAAGAAGTTCCTAGATTGATAACAAGTGAAATTACAAATATTACATCAATCTCAGCAAAATGTGGCGGGATCATAACTGATGATGGATCTCGTGAAGTTACTGCAAGAGGTGTTTGTTGGAGCACAGGCCATCCAACTGTTGCAGATAAGATAACAATTGATGGTAGCGGATCGGGATCTTTCACAAGTATAATTTC
Organism: Bacteroidales bacterium; assembly: GCA_003157075.1. Lineage (GTDB taxonomy): Bacteria > Bacteroidota > Bacteroidia > Bacteroidales > VadinHA17 > LD21. The sequence continues at coordinate 17,317 of PMIL01000360.1, forward strand.
AGGATTGAATGGCGCTTCAAAATATTATGTAAGAGCTTATGCAACAAATAGTGTTGGAACTGCTTATGGGAATGAGATAAGTTTCACAACAAATTCAACATTTACTGGTCCGATTTTTTACAATAATAATGGTAAAATAATAAATGCTGTTTGTTATGGTCCATTTCGAGATGGGCAAGCGCCGGGTAGCGTTCTCACGGAAACTCAGATAAAAGAAGATTTGCTGATAATAAAAAATCATTGGGATGCAATCCGCTTATATATTTCCGATGATAACAGCGAAAATATTTTGAAAGTGATTACCGATAATAACATTGACCTTAAAGTGTTGTTGGGAATCTGGATTTCGGGAAAAACACCGATAGACAATGCCTCTCAGGTTGACAGAGCAATAGTTTTGACAAATGCCTATCGTAATATTGTTCAGGCCGTTAGTTGTGGGAATGAAATTTTCATTAGTCCGGAGTCAGATATTTATGTTTCGAATTTAAAAGAAATTGAAGGGTATTTGAATAAAATTCATGACCAAACTACTGCTCCGGTTACTATTGACGATTTGTATTTAGTTTGGTTAGACCCTAAATACAGTGATTTGGTAACGCTTCAGGATTTTCTTGCGATACATATCTATGGACAATCAGATAACGTTTCCCTTGAACAAACTATATCATTTATAGATGATAAAATTAACGAGTTGAAGACACTATTTCCTCAGAAACAAATATTGATTACAGAAACCGGTTGGACCACCAGCAAAAATGCTGGACAATTTAACGCCCTTACCATTGCGGATGAAGTTTCGCAAAAGCAATTTTATACGATATGCCAACAATGGAGCAATTCAAATAAAATACCTGTTTTTTATTTTGAAGCTTTTAACGAGCGTTGGAAAGGAGCAACAGCAACCGAAGCTGAAACAAACTGGGGTTTTTATTATGCTAATCGTACGCCGAAATTGGTGTTTCAAGTGGGAAAATAAAGACAAATTGTATTAGAGTGCAAAATCCGGACACCTTGACCACATCTGACCGGTTCAGTTGCAATTATCATAAATATTTTAGCAACAAGCATTTAAATCCGGCCAAGGATGGTCAATTTACTCCGGCATGGGGTGGACAAGGGCACTG
>PMIL01000209.1:0-152 GCA_003157075.1 Bacteroidales bacterium
TGCATGCAACTACCATCTTCATGATGTCAGCTTTTGAAAGTGCTGCAGAATCTCTTAATTGCGGGTAGCTTACAAACTGATAGTTGTAATCAATAAGAATGAGCAGTGTGTTAACACCACGGGGTGCCAGTTCCTCATTTATGAATTTTACA
>PMIL01000209.1:212-13300 GCA_003157075.1 Bacteroidales bacterium
GATGTGAATTAAGGTTAGATTATAAATTTTTATGATATGATGATGATTTACTGACATTACAAACAGCTGTAACTGCAATGAGATAGAGGAATAATCGTTTCATTGAGTTGGGCTAAGGTTAAAATTAAGGCTGAAGTTAAGTTAAGGTCAAGCTTTACATTCGCAAATAAAAAATCCCCAAGGACTTTTAGGATGAAAGACTTACTTATTCAGTAAATATAAAAAAAATTGCAATATAAATCAGCTAAGTTTTAATCATATAATTTAAAATGTTTTCCTTTATACAAATTAAAGGGTTTTATTACTTTTATTCAACATTTGTTCTGATCATGTGAAAATATTTATGGCTAGAAATTTACTTGGAAATCATATATATGTTATTGAAAAAGAATCTTATTAATACGTCTATTGCTAAGCAACTTATAATCGTANNGGTGTTGCAATAGGAGACATAAATAATGATGGTTTGGATGACATTTATTTTGTTTCAAATATGGGATATAATAAACTGTATCTCAACCAGGGCGATTTTAAGTTCAAGGATATAACAGAAAGCGCGGGAGTAGGAGGTAGAGAAGGTTGGAAGTCAGGCGTGACCATGGTGGATATTAATGGAGACGGATTGCTTGACATCTATGTATGTTACTCCGGTAAAAATGATCTTGAAAAGAGGAGAAATCAATTATTTATAAATAAAGGAAACCTGAAATTCGAAGAAATGGCCAAAGCCTATGGCATAGACGATCCGTCTTATTCGACCCTTGGTGCATTTTTTGATTATGACCTGGATGGGGATTTGGATCTTTTTATTGTGACAACAAATGTTAAGGTCCTCAGGGGTGTAGAGTTCGATAAGGCCAGGGTTGAAAGTGATCCTTATGCAGGTGATAAATTATTCAGGAATGACGGAAATCATTTTGTTGATGTTACTCCGGGGTCAGGTATTTTAACTAACGCTCTGGGTTATGGACTGGGAGTTGCTATTTCTGATATCAATAAGGATGGCTGGCCGGATATCTATGTTACAAATGACTATATTGAACCTGATTATCTGTATATTAACAACAAGGATGGGACGTTTACCAATAAGCTTTCTGAATATGTTCAGCATATCTCCCTGTCTGCAATGGGCAATGATATAAATGATTTTAATAATGATACCTGGCCTGATATTTTTACATCGGACATGCTGCCTGAAGAAAATAAGAGGCTAAAGCTTCTATATGGAATGGAAAACTATATGGAATATGCCCAGATGGTAATGCAAGGTTTTTATCATTCAACTATGAGGAATATGCTTCAGTTAAATAATTGTAATGGAACATTCAGCGAAATTGGTCAGCTCGCCGGTGTGTCAAACACAGACTGGAGTTGGGCCCCTCTTTTTGCAGATTTTGATAATGACGGGTGGAAGGATTTGTTTGTTTCAAACGGTTATTTTAAGGATTACACCAACCGCGATTTTTTAAAGTTCAAAGCAGAATATTATTTACAGCAAGCCAGAGCAAAAGCTCCCGCAGATACGTTAATGCTTGCAGGTTTTATGACATCAACACCATTGCATAGTTATATCTATAAAAATAATAAAGATCTGACATTTACTGATAAAAGTATTGATTGGGGATTTGACAGGAAAGGATTCTCCAATGGAGCTGCATATGCTGATCTTGACAATGACGGTGATCTTGATCTGGTTGTCAGCAATCAAAATGAAACTGCATCGATCTACAGAAATATGCTGAGGGAATCCAATCTGCCTTCCACCAATTATATCACAATTCAATTAAAAGGGGGAGATAAGAACACTTCAGGGACAGGCAGCAAAGTGTATGTCTTTACAGGACACGGAGTGCAATATCAGGAACAGTCACCATCACGAGGTTATCAGTCCTGCGTAAGCAATAAGCTCCATTTTGGATTATCTGACAGTGAGGTTGTTGACTCTGTCAGAGTTGAATGGCCACGTGGAAAAGTAAGTATATTAAAGAATGTTAAAGTTAACCAGATGATTGTAGTGACCGAGAGCGGGCAGAAACAAAAGGTACCTGTTATTGCACCCGCGAAGAAGATATTTTCGATGCTGGAATCACCCATTACATATGAACATGTTGAATATGGATCTAATGACTTTGAACGTCAGCCTTTACTTTTATCAATGTTGTCACCGTGCGGTCCCGCAATGGCAATAGCTGATGTGAATAAGGATAAACTGACCGATGTTTTTATAGGTGGATCAAAAGAGACACCAGGGAAATTATTTATTCAATCTGTCAACGGAACATTCAAAGCTTCATCTGACTTTATTTTTAAAGATGATATTAACTGTACTGATGCTGATGCTGTGTTTTTTGATGCTGATAATGATGGCGATCCGGATCTGTATGTTGTCAGTGGCGGTTATAATGACTACAATAAAAATGACAAAGCTCTTCAGGACCGGCTCTATATGAATAACGGAGCAGGCAAATTCACAAAAGCACCGGATGCCCTGCCCCAAATGCTTAATTCCAAATCATGCGTACGTGCCGCTGATATAGACGGTGATGGTGATCTAGATCTTTTCGTAGGAGGACGGGTTATGCCTGGTGAATACCCAAAGCCCCAGGAAAGTTATATTCTTATAAATGACGGGAAAGGACATTTTAAAAATATGACAACAGCGTTTCTTCCCGATTTGGCAGCAGGTGGAATGGTCACTGATGCTGTATGGATCGATCTTAATAAAGACTCCTTCCCGGATCTGGTTGTCGTAGGTGAGTTTATGCCGGTTCGCGTATTCATTAATGATCACGGGAAAAAATTCATTGAAGAAACCAAATCCTGGTTTGATGTTCCCGAAAGCGGATTCTGGAACAAAATTGCAGCAGCTGATTTTGATCATGACGGCAATATTGACCTGATTGTCGGGAATTTCGGAACCAACTCTCAGTTGAAATGTTCTTTGAAAGAACCTCTAGAATTAACTTATAAGGATTTTGATAACAACGGTTCTGTAGATCCTATCTTCACTACTTATATTCAACACGTTTCATATCCTTTTGCAAGCCGCAGCGAGTTGCTGAATCAGATCAACAGTTTGCGCGGAAAATTCCCAAACTACGAATCCTATTCCAAAGCAAAGTTGACTGACATTTTTACAACCGATAATCTGAAAAATGCATCTGTTCTGTCTGCGACCGAATTAAGAACTGTTTATTTTAAAAATACCGGTAGTAAATTTGAAAAGCATGTCCTTCCCATTGAGGCACAATTCGCTCCGGTCCACGCTATTGAGGTGCTGGATTATAATCAGGACGGGAACCCGGATTTTATTCTGGCCGGAAACCAAAATGCAAATTGTGTACGTCTGGGAGTTATGGATGCCAATTATGGCCAGTTATTTGAAGGTGATGGAAAGGGTAACTTCAAATATATTTTACAGGCAGTTTCAGGACTCAATATAACCGGTGATGTAAAATCGCTTAAAGTATTGACAATTAAGGGTGTAAGATATCTGTTTGCAGGAGTTAACAATGTTGGCGTTGCAGCATATAAGATGTATTCAAAATGAATCTGAAGCGTTATTTCACCGGACACTTTCCTTGTTTTATAATGCTTCTGCTGGCATTAAGTATAGTTTCATGCCACCGGGGGAAAAACAAACTTTTTACTTCACTGTCACACAATAGAACCGGAATTAATTTTCGTAACTGGGTAAAGGAGAGTGAAACATTCAATTCACTTGACTACAGCTACCTTTATAATGGTGCCGGAGTAGCTGTTGGTGACATAAATAATGACGGCTTGCCTGATATTTATTTCAGCAGTAATCTTACAAAAAACAGGCTCTATCTTAACAAAGGCAATTTTAAATTTGAAGATATTACCGATAAGGCTGGAGTTGGTGGACCAGGGACGTGGAGTAACGGGGTTACAATGGCTGACATCAACGGTGACGGATTCCTGGACATATATGTCTGCACTTCAACCGATGGCAGGGCTGAATACAGGAGAAATCTTCTCTTTATAAACAATGGTGACCTTACTTTTACTGAAAGTGCTGCTAAATATGGGATTGCCGATTCTTCCTATTCTACTCATGCTGTCTTTTTCGATTATGATAAGGACGGAGACCTCGACCTTCTGGTAATTAATCATTCGCTGGACCCATATGCCAAGCCACAATCAATGCTGAAAAATGTACATGATCCAAGATATGAGAATAGACTTTATAAGAATACGGGTGAGAAATTTGTTGATGTAACCAAAGAAGCCGGAATAATACAAAATGTTTTAAACTTTGGTCTGGGTGTTGCTGTTGCTGATTTCAATAATGACAACTGGCCTGATATTTATATTGGGAACGATTATTTCGAGCAGGATCACTTATACATTAACCAGAAGAACGGGACTTTTTCCGAGGAACTTGATAAATATTTCGATCACGTTTCACTCTCGACAATGGGTATTGATGCTGCAGATTTTAACAATGACGGATATATTGATCTGATTACGCTCGATATGTTGCCAGAGGACAACTATGGCCAGAAACTTGTCGCCGGACCCGATAATTATGATAAAGTGAGCATTCTTAAAAATACGGGGTTTTATCATCAATCCACGCGTAACATGTTACAGCTGAACAATCATGGAAGTTATTTTACGGAGATCGGACAATACTCCGGAGTTTTCAGTACTAACTGGTCCTGGTCGCCTCTCTTCTGTGATTTCGACAATGACGGCAATAAGGATCTTTATATCACTAATGGCTATGGGAAAAATAATACCCATATGGATTTTTTACAGCTCACGGTAAATGAGGTATTGAAGAAGCAAAAAGGGGAATCCTCTCTGTCGAGGATGGGTCTCATTAGTAAAATTCCGGCAACAATACTGAAGAATTACATTTTTAAAAATAATGGGGACCTTACTTTTTCGAATGTAACTGATTTATGGGGAGATGAAAAGCCCTCTCTGTCAAATGGCGCCGCTTATGCTGATTTTGATAATGACGGAGATATGGATCTAGTAGTCAGTTGCATAAATGATTATCCGCTTGTTTACCGGAACAATTCAAGTGAAGAGAAATTGAATCATTTCTTAAAGGTTAAGTTCGATGGGACGGCAATGAATAAAGAGGGAATCGGTTCAAGAGTAGAGGTTAAATGTAAGGACAAGACTTATACCCAGGAATTTCAACCTTCACGGGGCTATATGTCATCAATGGATCATGAGCTGATATTTGGTTTGGGTAATGCAACCGCAATTGATGAGATAAGGGTAATCTGGCCTGATCTGTGCGAACAAACATTGACAGGTCTCGGGGTGGACCGGACTATCATACTTCACAACAATGATGCAAAACCTGTTAACCCAAGAACTGCACCTGTTTACCGGCCTCTTTTTGTTCCTCTGAATAATAAGATTATCAAATTCAGGCATACTGAAAACGAATACAACGACTTCAATAAACAAATCCTGCTGCCTCACCTTCTTTCCACACAAGGACCCAGAATTGCAAAGGGCGATGTAAATAATGACGGACTGGAGGATTTATTTATCGGTGGCTCCAAAGGCACTCCCGGGAAACTTTTTCTTCAGAAAAGAGATGGTTCCTTCGAACTTATGGAAGAAGCTTGTTTTGAGGCAGACAAAGGTTGTGAGGATATCGGAGCGTTGTTCTTTGATGCTGATGGGGATGGGGATCCTGACTTGTACGTGGTAAGCGGAGGGAATGAATTTCAGAAAGATTCTCCGGAACTTCAGGACCGCCTTTATCTCAATAACGGCAACGGGAAGTTCACAAAAGCAGTTGATCATCTTCCCGTTATGCTGACGAGTGGTTCCTGCGTCAAAGCTGCAGATATTGATAATGATGGTGATCTTGATCTCTTTATAGGAGGAAGATTGGTACCCGGATCTTACCCGGTTGCACCAAGAAGCTATATCCTGGAGAACAATGGGAAGGGATATTTCAAGGATGTTACTGCGCTTTATAATAAGTCTCTGATGAATCCGGGAATGGTTACCGATGCCATTTGGACCGATTTCAACGGAGATAAAAAGATGGATCTTATTATTGTTGGAGAATGGATGGGTATCAGGGTTTTTCAGAACGACGGGAAAAATCTTAATGAAATAACTGAAGCATGCGGCCTTAAGAATTCGGAAGGATGGTGGAACACAATAGTTGAAGGTGATTTTGACCACGATGGAGACATGGATTATGTTATAGGTAATCTCGGATTGAACTCCCAGATAAAGGCCTCTGTTTCCGAACCGGCTACCATATATGCAAAGGATTTCGACAATAACGGCTCACTTGATGCGGTGATGTGCTATTATATCAAAGGTAAAAGTTATCCTTTTTATTCCAGGGATGATCTGCAGAGTCAGATGCCGTTTATTGAAAAGAAGTTTCCGACCTATGAGTCTTATTCCACTCAGACAATCTCCGATATATTCTCACCAGAAGAGCTTAAGGATGCGCTCATCTTAAAAGCAAATATTTTTGCAAGCTGCTATCTGGAAAATAAGGGAAATAGTAATTTTCTCCTTTCATCCCTTCCGGCTGAAGCCCAATATTCCTCAATTTACGCAATAATAACAGGAGATTATAATCATGACGGCAATCTGGATATGATCCTGGCCGGAAATTTTTTCGGTAACAGAATCAAATTCGGTGAATATGATGCAAACAAAGGTTTATTACTTACGGGCGATGGGAAAGGGAAATTCACTGCAGTCAGTGATACAATAAGTGGATTTCATGTTAAAGGTGAGGTAAGGGATATTGCCGGTATCAGACTTGGTTCAGGAAAAAATATACTGGTATTTGCGCTGAACAATGATTCCCTTAGTATATATATTAATGGTATTAAATAAAGTCATATCACTATGTACAGACTGAAAAATTCAGCTTTTATTCTTCTAATGACCTTGCTTTTTAGCGGATCGTGCAAAAATTCATCAACAAAAGATCTTTCATTAACAACGAAGGAATATCAGAAAATGGGCATGCCTGATCTGCCTGAACTAAACTCAAATCATGACTGTCTGAAAGTTCTGACGACATTAAACGTCCTGAGGGCAAGAAATCCATTAGGCTATCCACGAAAACACAGTATAAAATCAGGAACAGTTTTCAACAGTTTTATCAATAAAGAAAATCTTTCGTTTGCCGAAGATGAAGGGCTCACTCTCAGGGAAAGAGCTCTCCGGATTCAATCATTTTCAACTTTTCAGAATGCATTAATTCAGATCTATACCGATAAGTTAAAATCTGAACAATATTATAACGAGGAGTTAATAGACTTATATATATACCAATTATTTGTCCGCTCAACAATGCTGAAACTGGCTGCTAAAATCATGAATTCAAAAGAAGAGTCTGATATCAGCATGCAATCTGGTCTAACAGTAGTGCTTAACGGCTATAAAAGTCTCATTAACATAATATTAGAGGAGCAGAAAAAAATGAATGTCTATAACCGCGAAGATCTTGAGAGATTAAGTATGGCGGTTTCTCAGTCTCTGATTGAAAACATCGGATGGATTGTTCAATCCGAAAGGGAAGAGATAGCAGCTAAAGTACAAGGGATAATAGAAAATTCTACTTCAGACAATATTAAAAATAATTATTCAACAGTTTTAAAGACCCTTAACGATCATAATAAATAGCAATAAGCAGACCATTAAATGGTATTAACACTACTTCAACATTTCTGAAAATATTCTTTGTTGCTCTAAAATAATCCGTATACTCTTAAAAAATGAATTTAAGATTTGGTTTTTATTGCGCAGAATTCTATATTTACTGCATTAAGTCAATTTTATTTGACTTATTTATACATTTTGTTCATTTTATAAAAGTTATTTAACCCTAATCGTTTTTTTATGAAAATGAAGCCCTTACTAACTTATTTGAAAAGTCAGGTAAAGTTCCTACTTTATGCTGCTTTTCTTACTTTATTCACTTGTGCAAGTTCACTTGCACAAGAACACAAAGTGACCGGTACTGTCAGAAGTGCCGTGGATAACTCTCCCATGCCAGGTGTAAATGTGCTGATACAGGGCACTACAACTGGTAAAACTACAGATGTAGGCGGTAATTACTCTATCTCTGTACCAAATAATAATTCTGTACTGGTATTCTCATTTATCAGTTACACGAGCCAGCAGATCCCGGTTGGGGACAAGACTGTCATTGATGTTATGCTGGTTTCTGCATCTACTCAGCTGGGTGAAATAGTAGTAACCGCATTTGGTATTCAAAAAGAGAAAAAAGCTCTTACGTATGCTGCCCAGAATGTGGCAACGGCCGATGTTGTTCAGGCCAGAGAGCTTAATGTTGCCAACGCACTGTCAGGGAAAGTTGCAGGGATTGATATTATCAAATCAAATAGCGGTGTTGGCTCACCGACCAGGGTAGTACTCAGAGGCAACAGGTCAATCTCGGGAAACAACCAGCCTTTGTACGTCGTTGACGGTTCGCCGATTAATAACGATGCCAGCACGCCAGACACTGAAAATGGTGGAGTTGCAGGGGGAGATGGTATCTCCAATATAAACCCTGAAGACATCGAGAGCATAACAGTTCTTAAAGGCCCTTCAGCAACAGCTCTTTATGGTACAAGGGCAAATAACGGAGCTATCATAATTGTAACCAAGAAAGGTGCTCCAAGAAAAGGACTAGGGGTTGAATACTCCCTTAACTACTCTGTTGAAACACCTGTTATTTTAACCAAAATGCAGAATGTTTACGGACAGGGAAGCGCCGGCTCATATTTCAAGGGTAGTGAATTTGACTGGGGTGCAAAAATGGACGGGACACAGGTTGCTCACTGGACACCAAATGTGAATTCTCCAAACTATGGTACTACATATCCTTATGTTGCACATCCAAATAATGAAAAGGACTTCTTCCAGCTTGGAACCAATATGTCCAATTCACTTGGCCTTACAGCAGGTAGTGAAACTTTGCAGGCCTATTTTTCCGCTACCAACACACATTCCACTGGAATCATCCCGGGTAATAACCTTGATCGTAATAATTTCAACCTGCGTGTATCAGGCAAATTAGGTAAAGTTTTGAATTTCGATTCAAAAATCACCTATTTCCATCAGCAGGTTAATAATCCTGTATCAACGGGTGATGATTTCGCTAACCCTATGCGTGCCATCCTGCGTCAACCCAGTAATATTTCAAACGACCAGGCAAAAGATTATCAATACTACGACAACAGCGGAGCACTTTTGCAGAACTACTGGAATCCTCATTCAAACGGAGGAGAAAATCCTTACTGGTTGATTAACAGAATTCCTCGTGCAGATACACGTGACAGGGTATTGTCAGTGAACTCATTGAAATATGATATAGCAACCGGTCTGAGCTTAATGGTAAGAACATCTATTGATTTTATTTATGATAATTCAATTTCAAGAAGATACAACGATACCTACACCATCGCCGACCGTGGGAAGTATTATGTAAGCAACAGCAACAATTCGGAAATGAATAATGATTTCCTTTTGAATTACAACCACAATATTACACCTGACTTTTCTCTGAATGTATCAGGGGGGGGTAACATGCTTATTCAGAAATCTTATTATCTTAATACAGACAATGGCGACTTGCTTAAGCCTGACCTGTTTACAGTAGCAAACGCATCTGCACTGATAGCAAATGAAGGCGGTGCCACCAAAAAATTAAATTCTTTGTATGCTTTTGCCACTCTGGGTTATAAGAACTACCTGTTTCTGGATATTACTGGACGAAATGACTGGTCTTCCACATTGCCGTCAACCAGCTGGTCATATTTCTATCCTTCAGTCGGTCTGACCTGGGTCGCATCGGATATGATAAAATCACTGCCCGGGTGGTTCACATTTGCCAAACTAAGGGCATCAATAGCCCAGGTAGGTAATGATACCGATCCTTATAGGCTTGATCCGATCTATAATTTCGGTACAGGCGGAGCTCTTGGTTTTGCTACCAGGAACGGAACACAACCTGCTGCAAATTTAAAGCCTGAGTTAACGACATCTAAAGAACTCGGTATGGATATCCGGTTCTTCAGGAACAAGGTAGGTCTTGATTTTACCTGGTACAGATCGAACAGTAAGAACCAGTTGCTGACTGTACCTCTGCCGTCTCCGTCCGGTTACGATAATCAATTTATCAATGCCGGTAATATTCAAAACACCGGATGGGAAGGTACTCTGAACCTTAAACCTCTCGACGGTCAGTTGACCTGGGACATTGCTTTTAACTTCTCTCATAACAAAAGTCTGGTAGTATCATTATCCGAAGGACTTACCTCATATGTTATACGTGGAAGATCGTGGATGACAACAGTAAAAGTAGTTGAAGGTCATGAATTCGGTGATATTTATACAAGGGGATTCCTCAGAAATGCTGCAGGAGATGTCCTTGTTAACGGTAGTACAGGCTTACCTTTGCTCACCCCAGGGCAGTCACTTCCGATGGGGAACTATAATCCTAACATGCTTGCCGGTATGAGGAACTCTTTTACTTACAAGGAGTTTGATTTCAGCTTCCTGATCGATGCCCGCTTTGGCGGCGACGTCTTCTCATTTACGGAGGCCAACCTTGCCAGCGATGGATTCTCAGATTATACTCTTCAGGGAAGAGAAGGATTTGTTGTTAAAGGCGTTGTTCAAACCCTGGATGCTAGCGGTAATGTAGTAAGTGAAACTCCAAATACACAAAGTGTTACCTCTGAAGCTTACTGGCAGATTCTGGGAGGCAGAAACACTCCTGTTGGTGAGGTGTTTAAATATGACGGAACCAACGTCAGGGTAAGGGAGGCTTTATTAGGTTATACTAAAGCTCTTCCTAACTTTTTTATTAAGAATGTCAGGATTGGCATATTCGGCCAAAATTTATTCTTCATTGTGAATAAAGCAAAGAGATTGGATCCGAACCTGATGGTAGGTAATACCAACATACAGGGTACTGAAGGATTTGGCCTGCCAGGAACAAGGACAATAGGCATGAACCTTAAACTTACCTTTTAATTAAGAGTCCAAGCAATTAAAAAATTAATTATGAAAACAAAAAAATTAATTAATATCTTATTGTCCGGCCTGCTGGTTGCCTTTTGGTTAAGCGGCTGTACAAATGATTTCAAGGAAATAAATACCAACCAAAGGGTATTGGCGCAAATCGACGCTGCGACTGTTGGTAACGAATATGCTTCTGCCGAATACAACGGCTTATTATATGGAGGCTATAGCTGGCAGATTGCTGAGAATCTGTTTTCTGATCTTTATGTTCAGTATTATTCGGACTGGCAAACTAAGTTTCAAACAGACCGGCATAATCAGAATACCGACTGGTCAGATGCTGCATGGACTACTTTCTATGGTGGTGCAGGAAAAGACCTGGCGGTTGTTCTTCAGAAAACAAAAGGACCTGGATTTGAGAAACAACATGCCCTGGCACAGATCCTGAAAGTATATTTTTATCAGCGTTTTACTGACTACTGGGGGCCTATTCCTTACACTCAGGTTAATAATAACAAGCGTAGCGTTCCTTACGACTCGCAGCAAACTATTTATACTGATTTCTTTGTCCAGCTCGATTCGGTAGCCACTACACTGGCTGCTTATCCTGGAGAAAATGCATATGGCGCAAATGATCAGATCTATGGTGGCGACGTTAATAAATGGATAACCTTTGCCAACACACTGAGATTGCGGGTAGCAATGAGGCTCGCCAAGGTTGATCCTGCTACGGCAAAAGCCCAGGCTGAAAAAGCAGTAGCTGCTGGTGTTATGCTCACCAACGCTGACGTTGCCAAGCTCACAGTAACATCCGCCTCCCCTAATCCCCTTCCTATCATGCTGCCATGGAATGAATTCCGCATGAGCGCTACGATGGAAAGTATCCTGAAAGGTTTTGCTGATCCCAGATTATCTGCCTACTGGAAACCTGCAGTAACTACGGGTTTGTATACAGGTATGAGGAATGGTTTATCAGTTCCCGAAATCTCAGCACCTTCACGTGCTTATGATAATATTTCTACTATGGCTCTGAGATGGAGTGATCCTACAAACCTGGACAAAACCCCATGGGAAGTTATGATGCCAGCTGAGGCCTATTTTTTAAGAGCCGAAGGCGCATTGAGAGGCTGGAACATGGGTATTACTGCCCAGGATGCCTATAACAAGGGAATTGAAATGTCTCTTAAATACTGGGTCACAGGTATTACAGATGCACAGATTGCTGCTTACCAGACAGGCACAACAACTCCGATTGCACTACCTGATTTTAATACTCCTCCACAGAGTGATCTGACTGTTCTGTGGAATCCGGCAAGAGGCATGGAACAGATCATGACCCAAAAATGGCTTGGCTTATTCCCTGACGGATGGGAAGCCTGGGCTGAAAATCGCAGAACCGATTTCCCAACCCTTTATCCGGTCGTTCACTCTGATGATCCTGCCGTACCACCGAATGCCTTAATGCGCAGGATTATTTACGGATCAAGTGAATACAATAATAATGCCACAGCTGTTGCTGATGGTGTATCAAAACTTGGCGGTCCTGATAAGTCTGAAACCAGACTATGGTGGAATCCGGCTAAATAGAAATTTACTTATTGCATTTTATAAGAAGGGCTGTTCTCTATTGAACAGCCCTTTTTTATGGTTAATCTAATATTAATTGCAATTGCAATGTATAGTACTGATTATTTTTTGACTCAAATTCATGGCAGTTAACCTATTGATCCTTTGATCAATACATTTATTGCATTTTGAAAAGTGACCTAAATCCCATACATCGGCAAACACACGGCCTTTGTTCAATCCTATTCCGTATTCAAGGACCTGTTCCAGTGAGAGGATTCCAGGTAAGCTGAAATCTCCTCTTTCTTTTAGCAAGTCCATCGCACCATTACCTTCTCTGACAGGAATTATTGTGCAACATTCAACACCTGCAGCGAATGCAAAATCGATCGACCTTTCTGCCCAGAAAACACCTTCTGATTCAGAGAGAAGGGGAGGCCTGAGCAGAATAAAAGCTCTGGAGTAAATTTCATTTTTTGTAAGAAAGGTTACCGCACCGCTAAAATCCTCAG
>PMIL01000278.1 GCA_003157075.1 Bacteroidales bacterium
ACCACCCCGGCCGGTATCAGATTTGTATCAAAATAAAAAAGTGGTCCGGCCACCCCTCCTTCAAAAGGAGGGGAAACGTATCAGGCATAAATTCAATACATTACATCCAGTTTTGTACTAAAATCTCCCTCTTTTACTATTTTCAACTCCTTAAGTTGAAAGCTATGCCCTCAACCCCCTATCTATTTCGTAACTCCCCTTTATACACATCTATTGGATGTAATCATTCCTGTTCATTTAAGTCCAGGGGGTTCAAGAATTGAAATAGTTTTAAGAATCTCTCCAATGATTTTTTCCAGATCAGGAGTCTCTCTGCTACTTTATTTTGCCAGCGGCATTTTCCAGTATCACATTAGAAAGAATAGCAGTATCCACTTTATCAGGCAAATGTGAGCAGAATCCGATACCAACATAGAATGGTCCGTCAATTTGCAGATGAACTGGTTCTCCGTATTGTTTCATTGGTTCGCCGGCTATGCTTATATAAATTGCAAAGGCATCACCATGCTTTTCTATCCCAAGACGTAGAGCGCCTTTTTGATCGACACGCATTTCTTTCAGACTCTGACCTTTGTCCAGTCTGTAGGCCAGGTGTATTAAACCTCCGCCATGAAGGGCTACCATGGCCTCTTTTGAATCATCTTCGAGGTTCTGACGGAAAATAAGGACAGCTTTGCGGTCAAAATAGCCTTCCTTATCCGGAAAACTTATGTCGGCTGCCAGCGAAACATCACCCGACATTTTCTTCCAGAGATAACGGAATTCGTCACGGGTATACCAGATATTATAACCGGCAGAAGCAATGGTGTATTGTCCGGTAGCAGCATTGTATTTTGATGACCCGGGCGCAAGAGCGGCCCCTACTTCGCTTTGTCCCTCGAAGATGCCGATCTGTTTATTCTCTGTTATAGTAGCCCGGTGAAAATCCGGAGGTGGAGGCACCTGCTGATGTGTTGCTGATCCCGGTAAGGCCCAGTCAGGTACTTTCACAGGGGTCGCCTGTGAGGATGCTATCAGGGATATTACAGATAATGCAAGGGCAGGAATTATTCTAATTCCTGCCTGGTTTATAATGCGGAAATTCCGATAAAAAATATTCCTCTTTTCACTTTTCAGCCTTAGAAACATGTTCATATTATTTTTTATTAATTTATGGAACAATAAAGCAGGTTAAAAGTAAGAAAAGTTCAGCAACATATTGCATTTTGACATGCAGGACTTAAAGACCGCAAGACAATAAGACAGATTTTCATATTCCCTTTCTTTTATCAGGATAGAGTGTTCCTCCTTTGGTAAGCCATGAAACACCGAAAGCTATCAATGCAATCGTTTCGCCCCAGAATACAAAATGAGATTCTGAAATGGCACTAAGAAAGAACTGAAAAAATATCACAATTGATACCAGGCACACCAGCATTACCACTCCGCATATTCTGTAAATTATATTTCTGTTCAGTTTTTGTTTTGTAAGACTTTTTTCTTTATCAGTCAATGTAAATCTGAATATGGAAAATCCGGCAAGGATGATAAAGAAAGCAGAAGCAGAGATAAAATGAATGCTTCCAATGATATCCTGCGGCTCTGCGGGTGAAGTAGGAAACCATGCTATGCCTAGGGCAAAAATACCTGCCAGGTTTCCTATCCAGTTATCCCATTTATCATATCCTTTATAATAGAACATAAACAGCGCAATCGCGCATAATGAACCGGTCAAAACATCGCGCATACCTGTGTAGTAATACTGACTTATCGTTTTCTGAATAACGTCTCCCTTAAATATAAGTGACATGCCGGTCATTAATGCAAACGGCAATACAATGCCTATCCATCCGACAGCTTTTCTTAACGCCAGATAAGTATATGTCTGGTCAGTGTATTTGTCTTTTGGTTTCATTTATATAATAAATGTCTTGTCTGCTTCTATTACTTGCCGATTGCCTGGCTTTTGCTGTCACTCTCAACCTCGATTTTGTGATCGATTTTTTTGACATTCTTCCCTTTATTGAACTTATATGAATAGCTGAACTGGATAAAGTTTGAAACATCAAATCCTATTATATTCCTTGAATCATAAGCAGGAGTCTCTGTTATGGTCTTCTGGAATGTTATATTCCTTGAGAATGGCAGTAACCAGAACACGCTGAAACTGTGATCCTTAATCTGTTTTTGACCGCCAAAACCGTAAAATGGAAGACTGTACGTTCTGCTTTGTGCATTTCTGTTAACGCCATTAAAACTCATAAAAAGAAATACAGTAGCTGTCTTCTTCTTGTCGAGTTGTTTAAAAGCATAGCTTGTTATACTATATGAGAAATAATCAAGGGCAGGGATAGACATCGATTGTCCTGTATATTCGTTTATATGTCCTTTGTAGATCCGGGCATTAATGTTAATATACCAGAGCATAGTATTGACACCGCCGCCTGTCTCATACCCGCTAAGCAGGTTAAATGATTTTGTAAAAGTTGTCAGTGACCCTGTGATAGGAGAGACTATGATCTGGTATTCCTTACCGACCTTGTCGGTATAATACTCTTTATAGACATATGGAGAAAAATAGTTACTGCCGAAGTTCCAGGTATAGGTTAGCTGCAGACGGTCACGATAATCTGGTTTCAGATTCGGATTACCCTGGGTTATATCATAGTTCTGTCCTACTTTAAAATAGGGATCCATGTCGTAGATGGTGGGCCTGTTGATCCTCCTGTTATAGGTGAGTTTTAAGTTATGAGATGCAGAAAATTTATACTGGAAATTAGCTGAGGGCAGGTAGCAGGTATAATTTGGCTCGGTTACCGAATCAGCTTTAATATGGCTGTGCTCAACCCTCAGCATAGCCTGCATCCCTATCTTTTTCACATTCCATGTGAGCCCGCCGTAAACCGAATTACGAAACTCATTATAATCAAAAAGGTTACTGGATGACTCTTTATTGATATTGAAAAGATAGCTCATCTGCTGATTGTATAGTTGATAACCTGCTTCAATTTTCGCAGACATACCAAGGGGCTGGACATAATTCAGTTTGATCTGGAAATAATTCCTGTCGCTTATGTCATCTTCCAGCCTTGAATAAGTACTGATCTGTGTATCGGTACTATAGATATACCTTGAGTTTGTGAAATCATCTCCAGTATTTGATTTGAACCAGTAGAGGTTAGTCTCCGCGGTGAATTCCTGTACAGGTTTCTTAAATGTCTTTTTGTAAAACAGGGATGCTGAAGTTTCATCACTATGTGTCTTATTTGTGGTCTGTGATAAAATTGTATTCAGCGGAATATTACTCTTTGACAGGATAGACTCATTCGGCATATCTATGTCCTGCCTTGTGGGTTTAAGCGTTAAATTAAAACTGAGGTTATTTTTATCGTTAATATAATAATCGAATCCGGTGTTAACAGAAGACATTGACATTTTCATCCCGCCTTTACCCGCCGTATTTGCAGAGGAATCGATTGCCGTAAAATTGGTTACATTCGTTGAATTGACGCTCAGGTTCTGTTGAAAAGTGAAAGCCGTCACATAAAAGGTCAGTTTACCCATTGCATAATCAAGGCTTCCTGTTGCTGAAGTGGTAGTTCTATTAAAAGGCTTGAGACTGCCGCCAACATTACCGTTCAATCCGTATCTGGCTTCTTTTTTCAGGACAATATTTATCACTCCGTCGATATTGCCTTCGTATTTACCAGAAGGATTGCTTATAACTTCAATACTTTGAATATCAGATGGAAGAAGCTTGTTTAAATATTCCCTGTCGCGTTGTCTTCCATCCACCTGGATAATAAAATTACTGCTGCCGTTAAGAGTTATATTGTTCTGAAAATCGACATTAACCTGAGGAATTTTCTTCAGGATATCGTACCCGTTGGATGAAGATTTGGCAATTACTTCAGGAATTGCATATACCGTCCTGTCAACCATTTCCTTTCCCTTAATACGTTCTGCACTTACTGTGACTTCATTCAGGCTTGTTGTGATCTCGGCCAGATAAATTGTATCAACAGCGATTTCGCCTGAAGATTCTGTGACAGAAACACTTTTTCCGCCGGCTTTATATCCTACGAAACTTACCTTCATAAAATAGTTGCCGGGTTTTACTTTTTCAAATAAGTAGCCACCGTCAGTTAATGTAATGACCCCTGTTGTCATAACCGAATCAGGTAAATGAACCAGACCGACAGATGCAAACTGCACAGGAGTTTTATCTTTCTCCAGACAAACTTTTCCCTTAATGTTTTGCGCCTGAGTAGAAACAGAGATTAACAGAAATATCGAGACAATAAAATTTTTCATTTTTTTAATTCCTATCACTGTATAGCAATTATATTTGATTCTCCATTGATATCCATAGGCATGGTCATGCTGAATCCAGGACCACTGATTCCAAGATTTCCTGCTATGTGAGTTTTTGCCTTGTCTTCAATTATCAGTCCGGTACTGATATCTGTTATCATGGTTGATTTACTGAGTCCGTTAATGTCATCATATGTTACTTTTGCCGGACCAGATATTATTGGAGCTGCATTTGCAGATGTTTTAATAGCTGACTCGACTGTCAGATTTGCGGAATTACCATTAATTCCATTAAGATGATATTTTGTATTTATATCGAGGTACATTCCTCCTGTAGTTGTGGTAACATTTATATCCCAGTTATCACCTGCGGTAACCTGTTTTCCGGGAAGATGGTAGGTAAACATCTCAATTATTGTTTCCATAGATCTGGCGCTGATCATCTCAGCTATCTGCTTCTTAACTCCTGTTCCGATCATTCCGGCAATAGTTATTGAACTGGTGTCTTTCATAATTACATCCGACAACATCTTCGCATTTACGATCTCAATTACCTTTCCCTTAAAATCCATTTTGACGTAAAGGGCATTTTTACTTAACCTGTTAGCGAAGCATGAGAGAACATCACCCATTTCGGCCGATTTTATATCACCATCAACAGCAGAGTTGACAATGATTGTTTTTCCCATTGCATTGGTGTTGGTCTTCATAGTATCTATATGAATTTCGGTAACCATAAAATCCGCAGTTGCATCAATCATTTTTAACGAAAGCGTATAATCAACCTTTGCATCAGTGATTTGCTGATTCCCGTTAATAGTTTGTGTAATTGTTTGTTGCGAAGATGATTTAAGCCTGTAAACTTTATTTTTCTCAAGGTTCATTTTAAGATAGGCACCGTTTTGCGCCATTATCGAAACAGACAACAGAACTACTATGCCTGATAATAAAATCTTTTTCATGGGTTTTGGTATAAAAAGGTTTTCTATTTTCAACATAAATATAGTTGAACTTAGTCATTCTGGAAATGGTTTATCGGCGAACGGTTGAATTTTACAGGTGAATCTTAATATTTACCGGGTTTAACGGCAAAATTGCACATGACAAATTTCAGGTGAAACAAACTTCCGTCACGTCAGTCACAGATAAAACTAACATGCCAATGACCTGAATTAAATGTTGTTCAATAATTTACCTGGCTTGCTTCAGAACATACCGTAATTACGAAACCTGAATAATTAAACAGACATTGCGATCAGGATTAACCTAAATGCTATGTTTAATAGGAAATAATCCTTATTTGTTACTTCAGGGTTAGACAAAAAATTTTTGGTCAAGGTCGGGTCCATCATCAGTTATTACTTATACCAATCATTATACACATTTTAGATCGTATTCGAGGAGATTTCTCATTCTCCCTTTTTTACCCCAACCCCATAGACGTCAACCCAAGCTTTGGGGATGGATGAGAAACTGCATAAAAAAGTTTCCCCTCCTTTACTACCATTTATACATATCTTCCCAAAGCTTCTTTAACCCTTCCCCCAGCCCCTTCGCGGCAGTCGGGCTCCTTCGCTAAAATAGCCCACCGGGCTATTTTTTTACGCTCGGCCCTCTTAAACAAATAAGGGAAGGGGCGCAGTTTCATCCTAAAACTTTGATTCTCTGATCAATGATAGTATTGATGATTTTGCGATGTTTGGTTATTCCTAAGATTCCTTGCCAGGTGTAGAATGAAAGGATAACTTTTATAGTTGAGCCGAGCCATATACTTTATTCCATACTAAAGGTACAAGAAATTTCAAAGATGAATATTTAGGTTAAAAGAAATATGAGCTATATATCTATAATTCAGAGCGGAGAGCTCCCTTCCCTTATTGCTTAAGGGAAGGGTTGGGGAAGGGTTTAGAATGAGAAAGTCAAAGTCACGGTTATAGTNNAAAAGGAGAGCCTGCCCCGCTTTTAGCGGGGGGAAACATATCAGACTAAAATTCAATACATTAAATTCTGTTTTGTATTAAACTCCCACAATAGTTTACTATATTCAACTTCTTAGGTTGACGTCTATGGGGCAGGGGGTAAATAAACAGCAATGAGATACATCCAAGAGATGTGATGAAAGATAGATTACCTTTAGAGAGGTTTAAGTATTTTAAGTACAAGCGGATTTATATTCTGGCTGTCTTTTGATGTATATACAACTGATCCTTTGCTTACATCGAGGATATATGTGAAACCGTTATCGGCTGCAACTTTATCAACTGCCTTTAATATTTTATCCAGAATAGGTTTAATAAGATCGGCATTTCTTTGTTCCAGTTTTGAAGATGCATTCTGCTGAAACTCCTCGAGTCTTTTTTGTTTATCGAGAAGCTCTGTTTCTTTTGCCTTCTTAACAATCTCGTTTAAAAGGGGAGCTGCCTTTTCGTAATCATCAAACATCTTATTATACTCAGCATTCATCAGCTCGTAAGTCGATTGCATTTCTTTTGTCTCTTTTTCCATCACTGCTGCAGCACTGTCACGCTGAGGGAGTGAACTCAAAATCAGATTTATGTCTACATGTCCGATTTTTAATGTCGTTTGCCCAAAAGATGTCATGGATAGGGATAGCAGACCGGCTCCGCAAAGTGTCATCAAAATATTTTTCATGCTGTTAATTGTTGAAAATTAGCTAAGTTAATCAGTCTCAAAATTACCCGTATTTTCTGGCTAAAAGGTTAAGTAATAGTTAAGGTCTGTTAAGAAGTGGTTAAAAATTATGAAAAGATTCTGGTTCAATTACAATAAATTATCAACCATTGTGATATTTATCATTTCATTTTTTACCCTTATTTCTACAAGTTGCATAAATTTACATTCAGTTGAATAACTTAAACCGCCCGTTTTATGGAAAATAAACAACTTTCTTTCTATGAGGAAGCCAGGGGAAACGGTATATCCCGTAAAGAATTTCTAAAGTTTTGTACGATAATGGCTGCATGGCTGGGGCTTGAAACCAGTGGTGTAGGACAGATCGTTAAGGCGCTTGAAACAAAACCCCGGCTTCCGGTCATCTGGTTCCATTTTCAGGAATGCACTTGCTGCAGCGAATCATTCATCAGGGCTTCGCACCCGATTGTTGCAAGTATTGTCCTCGATAAGATCTCTTTAGATTATCAGGAGACACTAATGGCAGCATCCGGTGTTCAGGCTGAGGATGCCTACAAAACCGTAATGGCTAAATTTCCAGGCGAATATATCGTTATGGTGGAAGGATCAATACCTACAGAAAATGAAGCCTATTGTTGCATTGGCGGCAGGAGTGCTCTTCAGATACTTAAGGAGGCTGTTGCAAATTCAAAGGCTGTGGTTGCCTGGGGTAATTGCGCTTCAGCTGGATGTGTTCAGGCTGCAAGCCCGAACCCAACCGGGGCAAAACCTGTTCACAAAGTTATAAGTGGCAAGCCAGTGATAAATGTTCAGGGATGTCCTCCTATTGCCGATGTAATGGCTGGAGTGGTAGTTCATTTGCTTACTTTTGATCGTATTCCCCAGCTCGACGGTCTGGGTCGTCCGAAAGCCTTCTATTCCCGCAGGGTACACGATACCTGTTACCGGCGCGCTAATTTTGACGCAGGTTTGTTTGTAGAAGCTTTTGATGATGAAGGTGCAAAAAGAGGATATTGTCTTTATAAGATGGGCTGCAAAGGTCCTGTAACATATAACTCATGTGGTATAATTAAATGGAATGATGGGATAAGTTATCCTATTCAATCGGGTCATCCTTGTATAGGATGTGCTGAAGAAGGATTCTGGGACAATGGTCCGTTCTATAAACATTTGCCGCAGATTGCAGGTTTTGGTATTGAAACCACTGCTGATAAAATCGGAGTGGCAGTTGGTCTTTCAGCATTAGCCGGTGTTACCGGTCATGCTGTACTCACAAATATCCGCAAGCATCGCGAGATTGCCAATGCCCCTGAAGCTGGTTCCGAAATTGAAAACCCTAAAGAAAAATAGCCATGGCTGAGAGAATAGTTATAGATCCTATTACCCGTATTGAAGGTCATCTCCGGGTTGAAATTGAGGTAAAAAATGGAATTATTACCGATGCCTACAGTGCCGGAACCATGGTGCGTGGCATTGAAACCATACTTAAGGGCCGTGATCCCCGTGATGCATGGGCCTTCGTCGGACGCGTTTGCGGTGTCTGTACATCCACGCACTCACTGACTTCTGTCAGGACGGTTGAAAATGCCCTGGGCATTTCAGCTCCTCCCAATGCGGAACTAATACGAAATCTGATGGCAAACGCCTTGTATATTCAGGATCATGTCGTACATTTCTATGTGCTTCATGCACTCGATTGGGTTGATGTTGTATCTGCCCTTAAGGCTGATCCTTCGGAGGCTTCAAAGATCGCACAAAGCATTTCGCCATGGCCAAAGAGTTCAGTAGGCTATTTTTCAGACATCCAGAAAAAGTTTAAAAACTTTGTTGAGAGCGGTCAGTTAGGCATCTTCGCCAATGGTTACTGGGGCCATCCTGCATACAAGCTTCCGCCTGCTGTGAATCTTATCGCTGTGGCACACTATCTTGAGGCTCTTGAATGGCAAAAAGAACTTGTGAAAGTCCATACCATCTTCGGAGGGAAGAATCCACATCCCAATTACCTTGTTGGGGGAGTGCCATGTTCAATTAATATTGAAGAGGCTAATGCAGTTAATGCAGAGAGGCTCGCGATGGTTGGAAAGCTTTTTGAGGATGCAAAAACATTTGTTAACCAGGTTTATATTCCTGATCTGCTTGCAGTGGCATCCTTCTATAAAAGTGACTGGGGAGCAATAGGAGGAGGGCTTACAAATTATATGTCGTTCGGCGATTTCCCGACTAATGGATATAATAATCCTGACAGCTTTAAAATGCCACGCGGAGTAATTTTGAACCGTGACCTGAGCAAGATTCATGAAATAAAAGCTGATGATCCTGAACAGATTCAGGAGTACGTGAATAATTCCTGGTATGAATACTCGAAAGGAGATAAGATTGGCCTTCATCCGTTCGATGGAGAAACTAAACTTAATTATACCGGGCCAAAACCTCCATATGATCAGCTTGATGTATCAAAAAAATACAGTTGGGTCAAAACACCAAGATGGAAAGGCTACCCGATGGAAGTTGGTCCATTGTCGAGGATGCTTGTCGGATATGCTTCGGGACGTGCTGATTACAAGGAAGTGATAGAGAGTACACTTAAAGCGCTCGATGTACCAGTAACGGCACTGTTCTCAACATTAGGCCGTACGGCAGCCAGAGGACTGGAAACCAAGCTCACATGCGACTGGGCCCTTGAATTTTACCAGCAGCTTCTGGCTAATATCAAAAATGGTGATACACGTACAATGAATAACGATAAATGGGATCCGGAAACGTGGCCAAAAACAGCAAGAGGTATCGGAATGGTTGAAGCCCCTAGAGGTGCATTATCTCATTTTATAGTAATTGACAATAAGAAAATCGGTAATTACCAGCTTGTTGTTCCGACTACCTGGAATGCATCACCACGCGATATAAATGGAAAGAGATCCGCTTATGAAGAGTCACTGATCGGAACACCAGTAGCCGATCCAAAATTGCCACTGGAGGTAATCAGGACTATTCACTCTTTTGATCCTTGTCTTGCATGTGCAGTGCATGTATACGATGAAAACGGAAGTTATATTCATGATCTTAAAACATATTAAGCCATGAGAATAAGATCTGTACCTATGCGCGAAGTGCAGGTATGGGAACTACCTGTCCGCATCTATCATTGGGTAAATGCTCTCTGTATTCTTTCACTGGTCATTACCGGATATACTATCGGTAGTCCGCCGGCCTTCATGAAAGGCACGGAAGCTTACTTCAATTATTGGTTCGGTACCGTCAGATTCATCCATTTTGTGACAGCATTTGTCTTTTTCTTCAATTTTCTGGTGCGAATTTACTGGGGCTTTGCCGGCAATGAATTTTCACGCTGGTATAATTTTATCCCTCTGAAACGCTGCCAGTGGAAGGAAATATTGACTGTTATAAAAGTGGATGTGCTTCAGATCACCAACCGACAGATCGACTCAATAGGACATAATTCACTTGCAAGCCTGATCTATTTTATAACATTCCTGATCTTCCTGTTGCAGTGCCTGACCGGTTTTGGAATGTACTCTGCAATGAGCAAGGCTTTTTTACCTCATCTTTTTGCCTGGGTTGTACCATTTCTGGGAGGCGACATTCATGTGCGCCAATTGCATCATATCCTCATGTGGGGATTCATCCTGTTTTCGATAATTCATATTTATCTTGTTTTTTACCATGACTATATCGAAAGGAGGGGAGTGACATCTTCGATGATTGGAGGCTGGAAATATATAGAGGAAGATGTGATATTACGTCATGAGAACAGAACTGAAGAGTGTCCGAAAAACTAGAAACTACAGGTAATAAATATTGATAAGTCCACACGGCATCCTGGTATTAGGGATTGGAAATATTTTGCTCAGGGATGAAGGAGCAGGAATTCATGTTGTCACCAGACTGGAAAAGGAAGGCTTTAATGAAGCTGATCTGATGGATGGAGGCACAGGAGGATTTCATTTGCTGGGATTTATTCAATCTTACAAAACTATAATCATAATTGATGCATCACTCGATGAATTCCCTGCCGGAAACGTACGTGTTTTACACCCGAGGTATGCTAAAGATTTTCCGCGACAGCTGAGTGCACATGAGATTGGATTAAAAGACCTTCTTGATTCTGCTTATTTACTTGGAAATATGCCACAGATTCACCTGGTCGCAATTTCAATAAAAGACTTTCAGGAAATGGGAATGGAACTTACTGATGAAGTCAGAAAGGCAATTCCTGTTGCTATGCAGAGTGTTAAGGAGCTGATCAATTCGCTTCAGACTTAACCGTTAAGCAACTGATATTTTAAACTTTTATAGGAGAGATTATAATTTCTCCCTGTTTTTTAAGCCATTTAAACCAGAGATCCATTCCCTCTCCTGTTTTTGCTGATAGCGTTATGAACTCAAGAGTCGGATTCAGGGTATGAGCATACCTTATTGTCTCTTCCGTATCAAAATCAACCCATGGCAACAGGTCTGATTTATTTATAATGCAGAGGTGTGAGGACTGGAACATGTAGGGATATTTCATTGGCTTATCATCGCCTTCTGTAACACTGATTACGACAACTCTTTTATGCTCTCCAAGGTCAAACATGGCAGGACAAACCAGGTTGCCAACATTTTCAATAAACAGAATTGAATTGGCTTCAATGTCCATCTTCCCCAATGCAGATTCTACCATTCTGGCATCAAGGTGGCACCCTGTTCCGGTGTTTATCTGAATAGCAGGAGCTCCGGCTTTTTCAATCCTTCTGGCATCCAGCAATGTCTGCTGATCACCTTCTATTACAAAAATTCTCAGAGCATCTTTCATTGCAATTATAGTTTTTTCCAGGATTGTGGTTTTCCCTGAACCGGGGGAACTTACCAGATTCAGACACAAAACTTTTCTTCCTTCAAAAAAACGCCGGTTGAGCTTAGCCAGATTGTTATTTTCTGCCAGAACATCTATATTAAGATCAATAACCCTTTTTTGAGAGGTATCAAGATCATGATTGAGGGAATGTTCATGATCGTGCGGGTGGTTATGATCATGCCAGTGTTCATGTTCATGGTTATGCGTGTGTTCAAAATCATGATCATGTAAGTGTTCATGATTATTGGATTTGTCAGGATCATGAACTTTAAATTCTCCGGGTTTGCCGCAGCCGCATGTTTCGCACATAATTTTTGTTTTTGAAAATATTTATTCTATAACGAGAGAAAGCACTNNAAGCACTCTGAATTCCCGTCCTCCACTGATTTCAGAGGGGAAGGCCTGGCACTTCGGACACGTTGCCGTCAGGTAGTTCATCTCAAATTCATGATCGCACGATTTACATCTGCCTCTGCCCGCTGACCTGATGATATTGATCCGGGCTTCACTAAGGACAGAATCTTTGGAGAGTAACTCCAGGGCAGACTTGAATGCATCAGCCTCTACACCACTCAGATCGCCGACCTCTATATCAATCTCCTGAATTGATTTTGCCATTATTTTGTCAGCCTCGCTTCCTGCAATCCTAATCACTTCCAAAGCCAGGGATAATTCATGCATAGGGTGAAAATTTAGCATATACGCGGCAACTGATCGCCTGTCAATGAATCGACAATCCTTCTTCCGCCTGTCTCATTCCTTAAAACTACTTTTCCCGGGTGTTCATTTACTATCCGGCCAATTATAGCACTTTTCTTTCCAAGTATGTTTTTCTTCAAAAGATCAAGAATTTTCAACCCTTCTTTTTCTTCTGCTACGATCAGAACTTTTCCTTCATTTGCAATATGCAGAGGGTCAAATCCCAGGATTTCGCACATAGCCTTCACCCCCTTATTTACCGGAAGGTCAGATTCGGAAAGTTCTATTCCAAGATTTGTTTTTGAAGCGAGTTCATTCATTACAGTAGCAACTCCGCCACGGGTAGGATCACGCATAAATTTTACGGGATATTTATCCAGCACTTCTTTGATCATNNGGCATTCATTACAGCCAGTCCATGATCTCCAATATTTCCATTAATGATAATTACATCACCCTCCCGCAGGTTCAGTGCTTTACTGATATATCTGTTCTTCATCTTTAATCGCCCGATTCCTGCAGTATTGATAAAGAGCTTATCACATTTTCCTTTGTTAACGACTTTTGTATCGCCAGTTACGATAAGAATGCCTGCTTTCTTTGCCTCAGAGGCGAGAGATTCTGCGATTAGTTCCAGTTGATTGAATGGGAACCCTTCTTCAATAATAAATGAAACACTCAGGTAAAGAGGTTCTGCCCCTGAAACTGCAATATCGTTTACAGTTCCGCAAACAGCCAGTTTGCCAATGTTTCCACCAGGGAAAAAAAGAGGATCTATCACAAATGAGTCTGTTGTAAATGATATTTCTGATGATCCGACAGACAAAATAGCAGAGTCGGACTGTTCGTTTAAGATCTCATTCCCGAAATGTTTTATGAACACGTCGCTGATAAGTTCATGCATCATTCTGCCACCACTGCCATGGCCCAGGAGAATATTTCGTTCTTTCAGCTTCATGAACGATATTTATAATATGTTGCACATGTCCCTTCAGCCGACACCATACAGGCTCCTACCGGATGTGATGGTGAGCATTTTTTCGCGAACAGGGTGCAATCCTCAGGTGTCTTTATTCCTCTGAGGATTTGTCCGCATATACATCCTTTAGGTTCAACGGATTCAGGTACATTGACCGTGAATTGTTTCTCTGCATCAAATGATGAAAAATTTTCTCTGATCTTCAGCCCGCTGTCAGGAATCATTCCCAGTCCCCGCCAGCTGTCATCGCTGTGTACAAACACTTCATCTAATAATTGCTGGGCTATAATGTTCCCTTTGTAATGAACAACCCTTTGATACTGGATCTCAACTTTTGGTGTTCCTGATTCCATTTGAATTGCAAGCATCAGAACAGCCTGCATCAGATCGGCAGGTTCAAATCCCGATACAACAACTCCTAATCCATAAACTGAAGCCAAATCATTATAAATAGATGTGCCGGTTATAGCTGTTACATGTCCTGGAGCGATGAACCCATTAATCTTAACTCCCTCCTCAACCAGAGCTTTCATCACAGGTGGCATGACTTTATGTGCACTCAGAACAAAAAAATTGGATATCTTCTCTTTTTTTGCCTTAATAATGGTCGCAGCGGTTGCCGGAGCCGTCGTTTCAAAACCAATTCCGAGGAATATGACATTCTTCTCTGGATTTCCTCTTGCAATTTCAAGAGATTCAAGCGCTGAATAAACTATCCGGATGTCACTTCCTGCTGCCCTCTCTTTTTCAAGCGAGGTTGAGGATCCCGGAACCCGGATCAGATCTCCGTAAGTGGTTATTATTGTTCCCGGTATTTTACTGTAAGCCATAGCCTTATCAATAAAAAGCTGGCTTGAAACACAAACCGGGCATCCTGGCCCGGAGATAAGTCGAATATTGGAAGGCAAAAGAGAGGCGAGTCCGAACCGGTGAATTGCCATTGTATGACCGCCGCATACTTCCATCAGTATAATCTCTTTTCTTGAGATAGCCCTCAGGTTTTCTGCAACTGAAAGGATCAGATCTTTTTTCCGGTATTCATCAACAAACTTCATAAGTTGAATCAGTTGGGCAGGTTCTTTTCCATATCAAGTAATAACTGCAATGTTTCGGCAGCTTCCTGAGGATCCACTTTTTCGATTGCAAAACCGGCATGCAGCATTATAAAATCACCCGGTTTTACATCATCAAGCAGCAACAAGCTTGCTGTATATTCAACATCCTCAATTGTTACTCTTGCGGTAGTCCCATCCACGCTGATCACTTTTGCAGGAATCGCTAAACACATAATAACTCCCTTCTTTTTGATGCAACAGCCAATTGACCAAGTGCAAGTCCTCCGTCATTTGCCGGCACTGATGAATGCGAATAAACTTCAAAATTATTTTTCAGCAATAAATCCATTGTTTTCTCTGACAGGTATTTATTCTGAAAAACACCTCCTGAAAGCACCACCTTGTTAATACCTGAATTTAGCCTTATAGTATTTACTGTATCAAAAATAGCCAATATAATTGTGTTATGAAATTTAGTTGCAATTGTCACTTTTTCAATGCCATTGATTATATCCTGAACTATGCTTTTTAAAGTTTCATCGAAACATATTGTGTCCCCGGCAGTGAAGGTATAACTATTTGTGCATTCAGGATCTACAATCGATTCGAGGCGCATTGGACCTTCAGCCTGAAAAGTTGCTGTCTGAACCAGGTCAATGAGTGATGCTACGCAATCGAATAACCGTCCTGCCCCTGAGGTCAAAGGGCAATTTATCCTATTATCGATCATCTGAATGATCAACCTGATTTTTTCAATTTCAATGTTCTTTAAAAAAG
Source organism: Bacteroidales bacterium (assembly GCA_003157075.1). Taxonomy (GTDB): domain Bacteria; phylum Bacteroidota; class Bacteroidia; order Bacteroidales; family VadinHA17; genus LD21. The sequence goes on from PMIL01000278.1 coordinate 15,311, forward strand.
GCAAATCAAGTTCAAGGAATCTTTTACCGTATATTTTATAGAGATATGATATTGCAATCCTCCACGGTTCTTCCGTGGCGCTGTCTCCCCCGGGTAACGGGATATAATCGAAATGGGAAATTCTTGTAAAATCATTCAGATCACATATCAGAAATTCAGAGCCCCATATATTTCCATCCATACCATATCCTGTGCCATCAAGAGCCACACCGATTACTTTTTCATCAAGCATATTTTCTGCCATGCATGATGCAATATGGGCATGATGATGCTGTACTCTAACTACAGGCAGATCAACATAAGCGAGTCCTGTTTTGGTTGAGACATAATCTGGATGCATATCCACAGCAATTAAAGATGGTTTAATTCTGAACAGTTTGATGAACTGAATGATAGTTTGCTCATAAAACCAGGTTGTTTCATACCTCTGGAGATCACCTATATGCTGACTGAGATATACATTTTGTTTTTTGCCAACGCTGAAACAATTAGTAAGTTCAGCACCAAAAGCCATAACTCCCTCTGTATTCAAAGACGTACGTATGGGAGCAGGAACATACCCACGTGAACGTCTAAAAATTCTTTCTTTTGCTCCGATCACTCTTATTACTGAATCATCAGTGCGGTTATAAATATCCCGGTTGTGCAAAACAATGGCATCGACACATGAAGAAAACTGATCAATGGCGTCAATGTTATTCATAAGAATAGGTTCACTGCTGAAGTTACCGCTGGTCATCACTATAGCCGGACTCTTTAAATGCCGGAACAATAAATAATGAAAAGGCAAATAAGGAAGCATTACCCCAAGAATATTTAATCCGGAAGAAATTGTTTCTGCCAGAAGAGGGCTGCTGAGAGTTTTCTTTTTCCTGAGTAAAACTATTGGCCTTTTCCATGACAGTAAAGATTGTTTCTCCTCATTATCAATTTCAACATAAGATCTGAGTCCTTCAATATCACGAAACATCACTGCAAATGGCTTNNATCACAAACCAGATGCATTCCTCCTAGTCCTTTTACAAGCACAATTCCGCCATTTTCGATATACCTGGAAACGCTTTCAGCAATAATATCTGTATTATCACTGATCAATTTTCCTCCTGTGAAAAGTTCATAATGAGGTCCGCAAAGATTGCATGCAATTGGCTGTGCATGAAACCGCCGGTCTTTCACATTTTCATATTCCTGGCGGCAGCCCGGACACATAGCGAAGGACTGCATAGTAGTTTTATCCCGGTCGTAGGGAAGGTCCTGAATAATTGTAAAACGGGGTCCGCAGTTTGTACAATTAACAAAAGCATAGTCAAGACGGGTACCTGGTTTATCCATATCCAGCAGGCACTCATCACAGACTGCTATATCAGGACTTATTTCTGTGATTTCTGAGGAAACATCATTACTTTCAACTATAACGAATTTATTTGAATGTACAGGCTCAATTTCCATTGTTGAAATGTCATTTATCATCGCAGCAGGCGGAGCTTCATCTTTAAGTGAAAGCAGGAAACCGGAAATATTCCGTAGTGATCCGTTGACATTAATTATGACATTTTCGTTTGTATTCTTCACCCAGCCAGTGAGACCAAACCTGGATGCTATCCTGAAAACAAAAGGACGAAACCCGACTCCCTGTACCAGGCCGGTAACAATTATCTGAAGAGATTTTTCGCTCAAGGTTAAAACTTAGATTAATCAGACATAAATATCTTTCCTCTTATAGATCCTGAAGGACAACCCGGTAAGTAATAAACATATTCCCAGGAAATAAGCCAGGTGCCAGATATCCAGCCTGTAATCCGGATTAACAACGTTCATATCAACAAATTTGAATGGACTCATATATCCGATTACAGATATACTCTCGGTAATCTTTGAAAGTGTAAAGATAAAATATAAGATCAGGACCATGCCAATGGCAAAGGTGGTTACAGGCTTTGCCCTTCTTATAAGAGTTGACATGAAAAGTCCTATTGACCCGAAAAGCAGATTTAACAAGAGAGTATAAAATGACAGTATTAAAAATGAAGTTACGCTGAAGGGTCCTTTCTTAACCAGTTCCATGCAAATGAATCCTGCAAATGCTGTCACAAAGTTTAACAGGAATACATTGACGCCAATGACAGCCAGTTTACTGAAGAATATTTCACTCCTCGTAA
>PMIL01000193.1:0-9655 GCA_003157075.1 Bacteroidales bacterium
GGCATTCTTGATGAACAGGTCCACTTCCTTGATGGTCGTCCTTTACAAGCAGAAGACGACTCATATTATGATCTTCCAAACAGATCGGAGGAAGCCGTAAGCTTGTACGAGCATTGTACCCGTGCTATACTGAAAGGAATCAGTTATGGCGTGCATGGGCTCCCGCTGATGGGCACTGGCGACTGGAATGATGGAATGAATATGGTTGGGAAAAAAGGAAAAGGCGAAAGTGTCTGGTTAGGCTTTTTCTTATATGATGTTATGAAGCAATTTACACGCATAGCCCAACTTCATGGCGATCTGTCCTTTGTGGACCGGTGTAATAAGGAAACAGCTAAACTCCGTCAGAATATTGAAAAGAATTGCTGGGATGGCGAGTGGTATCTGCGGGCCTGGTTTGACGACGGGAAACCACTTGGATCTGCATCAAACACTGAATGTCAGATTGATTCCATTTCACAGAGCTGGGCAGTATTATCAGGTGCAGGAGACCCTGCCCGGGCAAGTCTGGCTATGAAAGCTTTTGACAAACACCTGGTACGACGCGATGATGCTCTTATTCAACTGCTGAACCCGCCCTTTGATAAGTCGGATATGGATCCGGGCTATATAAAGGGTTATGTTCCCGGTGTCAGAGAAAATGGAGGCCAGTACACACATGCGGCAATCTGGGCAGCGATGGCATATGCTAAATTGGGGGACAGCTTCCATGCTTGGGAACTGCTCAACATAATTAACCCTTTGAACCATTCATTATCCCCGGAGGATGTTAATAAATATAAAGTGGAACCATATGTTGTTGCAGCCGATGTATACGGAGTCCCACCTCATACCGGCCATGGCGGATGGACATGGTATACAGGATCTGCGGGACTGACGTACAGGCTTTTAATAGAATCATTCCTGGGCTTAAAGCTCGAGGGAGACAAACTTTTTATTGAACCCTTACTTCCTGCTGATTGGGATAAAATAAAAGTTCACTACCGGTTTAGGGAAACAGTCTTTAATATAGATATAATTCGGATACCCGGTACTGCCAAACGAATCTCAGTAATTGTTGATGGCGCTGAAATGGAGGATGAAGTTATTCCTTTGGTTGACGATCTGAAAGAACATTATGTGGAGGTAAGGATAGCTTGATACCATTGAATGACTGATATAATGAAATTTGATATAAATTCTGAGAAATACAAAGGACTTACCGAAGAGAATGCTAAGGATAAGTTGCTTAAAGAAGGTGCTAATGAATTACCTTCTTCAAAACCCAGAAATTTCCTGCTCATAGCCCTCGGAGTTATAAAAGAACCAATGTTTATTCTTTTAGTAGCGTGCGGTTCTTTATATCTGACTTTGGGGAATTTCAGGGAAGGTATAATGCTTCTCGGATTTGTACTTGTGATAATGGGTATAGAATTCTTTCAGGAAAAAAAAACTGAAAAAGCTCTCGATGCACTTAAAGAACTGGCTAGCCCGAGAGCATTGGTGATAAGGGATGGAAAAGAAAAAAGAATTGCAGGCTTCGAAGTAGTTACAGACGATATCATTGTATTACAGGAAGGGGACCGGGTTCCAGCTGACGCAACTGTTCTGCATTCCGTCAACCTTATGGCAGATGAATCATTACTTACAGGAGAACCTGTTCCTGTCAGAAAAAATGATTGGGACGGATCCGAAATAAGTATCCAGCCTGGAGGTGATGATTTGCCCTTTGTATATTCAGGTTCAATGATTATTCAGGGCAATGGTATTGCCAGAGTCAGCAGTACAGGATTGAATACTGAAATAGGTAAAATTGGAAAAGCTCTTGAAAAGGTAAAAGAGGAACCAACCAGGTTAAAACTCGAAATGGGATCCCTCGTTAAAAAGATCTCTATTATCGCAGTGGTTCTTTGTGTCCTTGTCATCTTTTTTTACACCTTAAGCCGTGGCAGCCTGATAAACGGTTTTCTGGCAGGAATAACTCTTGCTATGGCATTATTACCTGAAGAATTCCCTGTAATTCTGACCGTATTTATGGCGGTAGGAGCCTGGAGAATGTCGAAAGTCAAGGTTTTAACAAGAAAACCATCAGCAATTGAAACACTTGGATCAGCAACTGTCTTATGCACTGACAAAACAGGTACCCTGACCTTAAATAAGATGAGTGTTGCTAACCTTTATAATGGGAAAGAGTATATGAATGTTAAAGAAACCAAGGAGATAGCCTCTGAATTTCATGAAATAATAGAATACGGAATTCTTTCGAGCCAGACAAATCCTTTTGATCCTATGGAGAAAGCTATACTTAAAATGGGTGATTTATATCTCAAAGGCAGCGAGCACATTCATTCAAACTGGGAAATGATAAGGGAATATCCTCTTTCAAAAGAGCTGATGGCTATGTCGAGGATTTTTTCACTTAAAGGAACAAATGAAAAAGTGATAGCAACAAAAGGAGCTCCTGAGGCAATTTTTGATCTGTGTCATATAGATTCAGAAAATATAAAACGTCTTTCATTGGCCGTTGAAGAATTAGCTGCCACCGGGTTGAGAGTAATAGGTGTAGCCAAAGCAAAAATCAATTCGCACGGACTACCAGATGTCCAGCATGATTTTGTTTTTGATTTTGTTGGTTTGATAGGACTCTCCGACCCAATTCGTGAAAATGTTAAAGAATCTGTAATTGAATGCTATAGAGCAGGTATAAGGGTAATTATGATCACTGGTGATTATCCGGTGACAGCCAAGAATATTGCTTCCGAAATAGGCTTGAAGAATCCTGATGAATGTATAACCGGGATGGAATTGAATACAATGAATGAAAAAGAATTGTGTGAGAAAATAAGAAAAGTCAACGTTTTTGCCAGGGTAGTTCCGGAACAGAAGTTAAAAATAGTAAATGCATTAAAATCGAATAAGGAAATTGTAGCTATGACAGGAGACGGAATAAATGACGCTCCTGCCCTCAAATCGGCAAATATCGGCATTGCGATGGGAGAAAAAGGCACTGATGTAGCAAGAGAAGCTTCATCGCTGGTTCTTATGGATGATAACTTTTCCTCTATTGTTGGAGCCATAAAAATGGGGAGACGCATATTTGATAATCTTCAAAAAGCTTTTGGGTATACTTTTGCTATTCATGTACCCATTGCGGGATTATCGCTGATCCCTATACTAATGGGCAATCTGCCGTTGATCTTATGGCCTGTGCATATTGTTTTCCTTGAATTGATTATCGACCCGTCCTGCTCAATTATTTTTGAGGCTGAAAAAGAAGAATCAAACATAATGAGCCGCCCACCAAAAAGCCTGAATGACAAATTCTTTGGAATGAGTAAAATATTGGTAAGTTGTCTGCAAGGTGCAGGCATCCTTGTTATTACCCTGGCTGTCTATGGTATTGGTCTTCACTTGGGTTACGGAAATAATGAAGTGAGAACAATGGCATTTATAACTTTAATAGTCTCAAATATCTCAATTATTTTGACTAACCGTTCCTGGACCAGCAATATATTCAGGATAATAATCACACCCAATAAAGCTGTATTATGGGTAATCGGGGGTGCAATATTCTTCCTGGCTCTTATCTTAAATATCCCGTTTTTTCTGGAGTTATTTCAATTCCAGAAGCTGCATGCTTTGAATATAATAATTTGCAGTTTAGCAGGTATTACCTCCATTGTCTGGTTCGAAATCTATAAATTGGTTAAAGTTAAAAACAATGTACCTTTATGAATCACAATGGACTGATGTTCTGATTATTCCGGAACCAGGAAAAAATTGTTACATCTGCAATGTGTGAATGATACAAGTCTTTGACACAATTATGTAAAGCATTCAGGTATTAAAGTGATCAACTTTACAGTCTTGTGAAAATCTATTCACAAGTAAAATAAAATGTCATGAAAAAATTGATCTATTTAACGAGCCTGGTAGGAATGGGATTATTTGTCAACAGCTGCTCGCTGGGTTATGTAGCAACAGAACCTGTATATGTTGAGACAGTAAGACCCGCCCGTCCTGATAATTTTCATATCTGGATAGATGGGGACTGGGTCTATAACCGTCAAAGCCATGCATATGCACGTAATACAGGATATTGGGCGAAACCAAATCCAAATAGCACATATGTTTCGGGCCAGTGGCAAAATGGAACAAAAGGCAAATACTGGCAGAAAGGTCATTGGCAGAAGAATAATCAAAAGCAAGACCGCCGCTCCAGATAATAACCTGAAAGAAAGCAATTACGGACGTTAGAAGAAATTGTTTAATAAATATTTCTGATGCATTCGGAGATTCAACGCCAACTCTTTAACTTTATAGGGTTAGCGTTGTTTTATTATATAGTTTAAATAACCAGACTCTAAACCGGAATTTATGAACTACCGAAAAGAATTTATCGTAAAATCGGCAGGTGCTGTAAAGCTTGATAACTATGATCCTGACTTTACAGACAAACAGGAAACAAAAAAATCGGCGCTCAGGAAGATTGGCAATTTAAAGACTCAGATAAATGAGTTGCAGTTTAATCTCTACGCAGAACAAAAGCGCTCTCTTTTAATTTGTCTTCAGGGACTTGATGCCGCTGGCAAAGATGGCGTAATCAGACATGTCATCGGTTTACTTAATCCACAGGGATGCAGGGTTGTGAGTTTCAAACAACCATCAGCGGAGGAACTAGCCCATGATTTTTTGTGGAGAATCGAGCTTCAGACACCCAAACGAGGGGAGATGGTGGTCTTTAACCGTTCACAATATGAAGATGTTCTTATAGTCAGGGTACATAATCTGGTTCCAAAAAAAGTCTGGTCAAATCGCTATAAGCAGATCAACGCCTTTGAACGGCTGCTGGCTGACAACGGTACTCACATTCTTAAATTTTTCCTCCATATAAGTAAGGAAGAACAATTGACCAGGTTTGAACAGCGTCTCGATGATCCGGGAAGGCGATGGAAGATCAGTGAAGCCGATTATTCTGAAAGAGGCTTCTGGGATGATTACAAAAAAGCCTACGAAGACGTACTCAGCAATTGCAGTACTGTTGATGCACCATGGTTCGTGATCCCATCAAATCATAAATGGTTTCGCGATCTGGTTATTACTAAAATCATTATAGAAACCCTTCAAAAACTACATATAGAGATTCCTAAACCCACTGTAAACATTGAAGATATCCGGAAGAAATATCACGAAGCAGCTGAAGAGAAAGATAAAAAGGAATAAATGAGCAACTCTGAACAGATCGTTTATTTCCTGTTTCAAATTAAATTATTGTACCACTAATGTTAACAATCAGGATATGAAACAGAAAGCAGGTTTGTGGATTGACCACAGGAAAGCAGTCATTGTTAATATATATGACAAGAAGGTAGAAAAACTGACACTGGAATCGACCGTTGAAAAACAACGCGGACGCATTAATGGCATCAGGTCTCTTGCACCATTCGAAGACCAGATGGTGCTGGCAGATGATACACAGGAAAAAATATTCAAAGACCATATTAAAAAGTATTATAACCTGGTTTGTTCGAAGATAAGAGATGCAGAATCACTTCTGATATTCGGTCCGGGGGAAGCTAAAATTGAACTGAGAAAATTTATTGAAAATAACTTCAGGTCAAAAAAGGAGATACAAATTGCTGCTGCCGACAGAATGACAGATCCTCAGATAACAGCGAGAGTACTCAGGCATTTCAATATTAATAAAACCAGGGAATGAGAAGGAATTCTCAGCCAAATTGAAACTATGAATAAACTAAATCCGGTTGAGAGGCAATCTCTCCCCTTCTGGAGCATGGGAAAGGCTGACCTCCCAGATTACCTTAAGACTGCGGACGATGGATTAACAGCAAGCGAGGCAGCCCAACGACTTATTGATTACGGTGCAAATCGTCTCCGGCCCCAAAAGAGATCAGATGTTTTATCACTGTTAATATCTCAGTTTAAGAGTCCTATAATTCTCATCCTCCTGTTTGCAACCGGGTTATCTTTCTTCCTGCATAATATAGCTGATGCTACAATCATTCTTGCAATTGTAGTAATAAGCGGGCTTCTTGGCTTCTGGCAGGAACATAGTGCAACAAATGCGGTTGAAAAATTGCTGGCTATTGTCCAGATAAAGGCAACTGTCCTCAGAGATGGGAAACAGCAGGAAATATTTGTGGAGGATATTGTAGCCGGAGACATTGTAATACTTAATGCCGGTGATATTGTTCCCGGGGATTGTCTTCTCCTGGAATCAAAAGACATATTTGTTGATGAAGCCATGCTTACAGGGGAAACATTTCCGGTTGAAAAAGCGACAAGTGTATTGCCGGCAGACACCCCCCTTGCACAACGTACAAACTCATTATGGATGGGTACACATATTGTCAGCGGCAGTGCCAAAGCATTGGTTTCATTAACAGGAAAGGAGACTGAGTTCGGTAAAGTTTCTGAACGGCTCAAACTCAAACCCCAGGAGACTGAGTTCGAACACGGAATCAGAAGATTTGGTTATTTTCTCGGGGAAGTTACCTTAATACTGGTGGTAATCATTTTTGCCATAAATGTATATCTCCATCGTCCGGTTCTTGACTCATTCCTCTTCTCCCTGGCACTGGCAGTAGGATTGACTCCTCAGTTATTACCTGCAATAATAAGCATCAACCTGGCTCATGGAGCGAAAAAGATGGCAGGTAAAAAGGTGATCGTAAAAAGGCTTGCATCCATTGAAAATTTTGGCAGTATGAATGTACTCTGCTCTGATAAAACGGGAACACTGACCGATGGAATAGTGAAGGTAGAATCTGCACTGGATGTAAACGGCACAGCAAGTGACAGAGTATTTCTGTATGCTTATCTCAATGCCTTTTATGAAACCGGTTTTACAAATCCCATTGATGAAGCCATACGGATTTTTAAGCAGATCGATACGTCTGAATATCAGAAAAAAGATGAGATCCCGTATGATTTTCTTCGAAAACGGTTAAGTATAGTATTCTCACATGCCAACGAAACTATTATGGTTACAAAAGGCGCCTTGTCTAATATAACAGAAGTATGTTCATCAGCTGAAACGAGTGAGGGGACAGTGGTTGAATTCGGGACTGTTAAAGATCAGATTCAAAAGCATTTTGAGGAATTCAGCAATCAGGGATACCGTACTCTTGGCATTGCCTATAAAAAACTTTCTTCCGGATCACTAATAAAGAAATACGATGAAGTTGATATGACGTTTTTGGGTTTTCTGACTCTTTTTGATCCTCCAAAAGAAAATATTTCCGGGACTATTGATGATCTCAGGAAGCTAGGCGTTTCTCTCAAAATAATCACGGGTGACAATCATCTTGTAGCAGCAAGCCTCAGTATAAAAATGGGATTAAATAATACTAAAATCATCACAGGATCTGATATACGCCAGATGAGCGATGAGGCTCTTCTCCGTACTATTGCCAATGTGGATGTCTTTGCGGAAATAGAACCTAACCAAAAAGAAAGGATCATTATAGCAATACGTAAGGCAGGAAATGTTGTAGGCTACATGGGTGATGGGATTAATGATGCTTCGGCTCTTCATGCTGCTGATGTAGGCATTTCAGTTGATACTGCCGCTGATGTTGCCAAAGATGCTGCTGATATTGTTCTTCTCGAGAAAGATCTTGGAGTCCTTGTAGAAGGTGTAAGAGAAGGAAGAACAACATTTGCCAATACCCTGAAATACGTATTTATGGCCACTAGCGCCAATTTCGGGAATATGTTCAGTATGGCCGGAGTATCGCTTTTTATTCCTTTTCTGCCTTTGCTGCCTAAACAGATTCTGCTCACAAACCTTTTGACTGATTTTCCGGAAATGGCTATTGCAACCGATAACGTTGATGACGAAATGATTAACTACCCAAGACGCTGGGATATTAAAGCCATTCGTAAATTTATGATCACCTTCGGGCTCGTAAGCTCCATATTCGACTATCTTACATTTGGTCTTCTTCTGATCATTCTTAAAGCTAATGAAGGACAATTCAGAACAGGCTGGTTCGTAGAATCAGTTATATCAGCCTCAATGATTGTACTTGTTATCAGAAGCAGGAAACCGTTCTTCAGGAGTAAACCCGGGAAATATCTGCTGATAGCAACCCTTTCAATTGCTATACTGACACTCATTTTACCTTTCACGCCCCTGGGGGATATTTTTGGATTCAGTCCGCTCTCTCTTCTGACTTATCTCTATTTGTCAGTAATAGTCGTCATTTACATNNGTCTGATCTGCAAGGTAGTTTTGGATTCCCATTTGTTTTATCTGGCTTAATTGGGCTTCGAGCCAGTCTATATGCCTTTCCTCTTCTAGCAGAATTGCTTCAAGAAGTTCCCTCGTTCCGCTGTCAGTAAGTTTTGTTGCGAGATGTATTCCTTCATTATAAATTTTAAGTGTGTGATCTTCAGCAAGTAAATCATTTTTTAACTGGTTTTCGACCAAAGCTCCTATTTTGAGTTTATTGAGACTGGCTACAGCAGGAATCCCGTCAAGAAACAGAATGCGTGCTATCAGTTTCTCAGCATGCTTCATTTCCTCAACAGCTCTTTTTTCAATAGATTTATGCAGACGTTCATATCCCCAGTTTGCACACATCTCGGAATGAACAATGTATTGATTAATTGCAGTAAGTTCATCTTCGAGAAGAAAGTTCAGATTTTCAATGATTTTTTCGTTGCCCTTCATGGTAAATTCTTTTAGTTCTGGTTAATTTTAAATAATTACTTTATATATTTTTGTTTCTATAAAATCATAAGTATAACTGCCATAGCAAAATTACAAAATCCTGAAAATTTTAATATTGACAACTTTACTTTTTTTGCATTTTATTTAGGTCTGAGGAAGGCCAGTAAATCCTTGTTAAGCTGGTCTTTATTTGTATCTGCAAGTCCATGAGGACCACCTTTATAAACAATCAATTTCGATTTTTTAACTAGTTTTGAGGTAAGCATGGCAGTATTGGTTATTGGAACGATCTGATCATCATCACCATGTATTATAAGAGTAGGAATATCAATCTTCTTAAGGTCATCTGTAAAATCTGTTTCAGAGAAAGCTTTGATACAATCCAATTCATTCCTCAATCCACCCTGCATTCCCTGGAACCAGAATGCATCACGTATGCCCTGCGAAACTTTATGACCATCGCGGTTTGCCCCATAAAATGGTATTGTCAGATCTTTATAGAACTGTGACCTGTCTGCTGCCACGCCAGTCCTGATTTCATCAAACTTGGCTATCGGCACTCCACCCGGATTGCCATCGGTTTTAAGCATGAGTGGTGTCACTGACCCCATTAAGACAATTTTAACCACCCTGGATGTTCCGTGTCGGCCAATATATCGGGCTACTTCACCACCACCTGTCGAGTGTCCGATAAGTGTTGCACCGATTAACCCAAGCGTTTCGAAAAGTTCCGAAAGATCGTCAGCGTACGTATCCATCTCATTGCCATTCCATGGCTGATCAGACCTTCCATGACCACGACGGTCATGTGCTATACAGCGAAACCCATTAGAGGCCAGAAAAACCATCTGCGACTCCCAGGCATCAGAATTAAGCGGCCAGCCATGGCAGAAGACAACAGGCTGACCCAGACCCCAATCTTTATAGTAAATTTGTGTACCGTCACTTGTGGAGAAATAGCTCATTTTGATAGTATTT
>PMIL01000193.1:9731-11733 GCA_003157075.1 Bacteroidales bacterium
GCGGATTAATTTAAATCAATATTATGAGCAACGGAACAGTAAAATTTTTTAATGAATCGAAAGGATTCGGATTCATTAAAGACGCAAATTCATCTAAAGAGTATTTTGTGCATTCATCAGGATTAACAGAAACAATCAACGAAAATGACGAAGTGACTTTCGATTTGCAAGAAGGAAAAAAAGGATTAAATGCTGTAAATGTTAAACTAGCTTAGTTTATCCATTATAATACATTTAAAATTTTATCCCGCTTATGGCGGGATTTTTTTTTGTGTGAAAGATGTAACTTATTAATATACTTATGTAAGATAATTCCGGGTGATGTTACTCACCTTTACACAGTAAAATCTGTTAAAATATTTACATAAAGCAGGAATTGCATAAGTAATCAAATCAATACTCTCGAAGCCTTGATGACTAAAATCCCTGGTAATAAATTAAATAAAATATCACACTGACATTATGATACTTACAATTATAATATTAGCAATAGTCGCATTCATAATACGACTCATGAAAGGTAAAACCTTAATTAATAAATATACAAAAATGAATACAACAGAAATGAAAGGAACATGGGAAGCACAGAAAGGCAAACTAAAACAGAGATTTGCAGTTTTAACAGACAATGACCTGATGTTTGCTGAAGGTAAAAAAGAAGAGATGTTCGGAAGACTTCAGGTAAAACTTGGCAAAACCAAAGCTGAATTACAAAGTATTATTTCAGCTTTATAATCATGTCCGGGTTATTAATACTGCCGTTTTTCAGAAAATGTAAAACGGCGGCATTAATATTAACTTTGACTCTTACCTAGTCCATAGACTGTTCTGAAATGATAACCGTATACAACATAAGTCATTGCATTTGCAAATGACCCCGGGTATCTGAGAAGAGTCCATAACAAAAATTTCCAGTACTCGCTCTGTCCTCTGTTAAATACACCTATAATAAAGATGGATTTAATGAATGCTTTGAGATACGTAAATTTCATATCCATCTGTTTCACCTGCGGGCGTTTATAATCAACCAGGAACTGCCGGATTCTTTTATAATACGGTTTTGCCGAATAAATATCTTTAATTATCTTTTTATATCCGTTTAAAAGTTCCACAGTGTTCATTTTCGGAATGAAATTCATGGAAAAATCGGTATTGCTTCCTGTGGCTTCTGTTGTCAGCCTGTTCTCAGTCTTAAGTTGTTGATACAATTTGGTGTTTCGCGGTGCATTTAACAAGCCTACCATTGCCGTTACTATTCCGCTTTTCTGAATAAAATCAATTTGCCGTTTAAAGATAGTAGGGGAATCGCTGTCAAATCCGACAATAAATCCTGCAGAAACGTCAATTCCCTTATGTTGAATTTGTTTTATGCTCTGTAAAAGGTCCCTGTTCCTGTTCTGGACTTTATTGCAATTCTCAAGAGACAATTCATCAGGGGTTTCAATGCCGATAAAGGCTGAATTTATTCCCGCCTCAACCATCAATGACATTAACTCTTCATCATCAGCAAGATTAATAGACGTTTGACTGGTAAATGTAAAAGGATATTTATGGATTTGCATCCATTCTTTCATAGCAGGCAGCAGAATATACTTTACCTCATTCTTATTCCCGACAAAATTATCATCAACAATTGCCACAGGACCGCGCCAGTTAAGATTATAAAGCATATCAAGTTCTTCAAGGATCTGATTAGTATTCTTCATTCTCACTTTATGTCCAAGCAATGCGGTAATTTCGCAAAAACTGCAGGCAAAGGGACAACCCCGTGAAACCTGAAGATTCATTGAAGCATAATCTTTCATTGAAAGCAGGTGGAAATCAGGGATCGGAGATAACCCGAGATCCGCAAATTCTTCAGTCTTATATATTTTCTCAGGAATCTTAACTTTCTCGAGATCTCTCAGAAATGGAGCCAGAGTAATCTCAGCTTCATTTAAAATAAAATGATCAATCATAGGATAATTTGAATATTCCTGAGTGAAAAGCGGACCGCCGGCAA
>PMIL01000047.1 GCA_003157075.1 Bacteroidales bacterium
TGTGAACATAATTATATACAGCCGACCTTTATCATTGATTATCCTACGGAAACGTCTCCCCTTACAAAAATGCACCGAAGCAAACCAGGGGTTACTGAACGCTTTGAACTTATGATCAATGGCAAGGAGATTGCGAATGCCTATTCCGAATTAAATGACCCTATAGATCAGATGGAGAGGTTCCAGGATCAGCTCAGATTATCAGAAAAGGGAGATGATGAGGCAATGTTCATCGACCTTGATTTCATCCGGGCTCTAGAATATGGTATGCCGCCTACCTCAGGAATGGGAATCGGAATAGACCGCCTTGCAATGCTTCTCACCAATCAACCATCGATACAGGATGTTCTGTTATTTCCTCAGATGAAACCGGAAATACAAAAAGCAAAAGCCGAAAGTCAAAAGGAAGAGTATCTTGAAACCGGAGTTCCTGAAGAGTGGATAGAACCATTGAAGAAATTAGGTTTTACAACCATCGGTAAATTAAAAGAAGTAGAAAAAGCAGGGAAACTTGCCAACGATCTGAACGGTTATAATAAAAAGAATAAACTCGGTTTATCGGGGCTAAGTCCGCAGGCTGTGGAAGAGTGGCTTAAATGATACTTTTACTTATCCGATTCTTTTAATTTCAGGTTCGAGAAACCTCTTATAAGTTTCTCTAATATATTGTAATACAGGACAATATATAATATCAGGGTAACAATCCATAATGCCATTATATTGAACCAGTAGGTATCAATTTTAATATCCCCTATCTGTTTATAAGGAGCATAAAAATGTGCACGGCCAAATTTTGAGACGGGTTTCATATAAGCAGGATCAATTTTCTGTATTATCCTGTTATCTGTCTCGAGGGATTTATCAACCCTGAAACGGTCCAGAACCAGATCTTCCAGGTTTTTATTATAATGATCTTTTTTTAAAATTACTAAATTATCAACTCCTCCCAGTATAGTCTGAATTGATTTTGTTTCCAGGTCTTTTTGAGCCATGTATGTATTACGAACCTGCCGGAAATGTCCCGATAAACTATCAAGGTATTTTCCGGCTTCTTTGGCTGACTCACGATCAAAATTTTTCGGGTTAAGTGAAGATTTCCAGTTTCTTTTTATTTCGCCAAAACCAGCCAGTCTGTTCAGTTTTTCAATATAATAGTTGAGTTTACCAAAATCTTCCTTTACCGTTCGCATATAAGGCAAACTATCTTTTAGTGTAAGGCACTCATTCAGATCAACCTTAAGGGCATTGATCAGGAATGATGAGTACCAGTCATTCTGACTTATCTCGAGATTAAATTTAAAAAAGTTCCTTTCATACCTGTTGTTTTTAAACTGTTCGACAGCCAGTGCTTCGAATGACCAGCGTGCAGCCATCATTTCACCAATAATGGGAACATACTCATAAGAAGAGAGATTGTTTTTATGCAACCTGTCGAATTTTACAATAACACCACTGAATAACAATTGTGGTATGATTATGAAAGGAATTAATATATAAATTGTTATTACTGAGGTGAATGCTGATGAAATATTTAGCCCGAGTATGTTGGCGAAACATGAAGTTGTGAATAGTACCAGCCAGTATGACAGGGTCATTCCCTTAATCTCCAAAATAGTATTGCCGATCAGAATAAATGAGATAGTCTGGACGGCAGATATCAAAAACATTATCATGACCTTGGAATTCAGATAGCTGAACCAGCTGAGATTGAGAAATGATTCGCGTTTAAGTATTTTCCGGTCTTTTACTATTTCTTCAGCACTGATTATCAGGCCTAGAAACAGGGAAGTTATGATACACATAAACAGATATGCTGTCAGGTTTTCATTTTCGCTGAAAGTATACTCCCCCTGAACAGAATATTTAGTAAAATAAGCCAGCAAAAATGCAAGTAGCGGCGCTCCGAGAAAGCTGATTATTATATACTGCCTGTTCGCCAGCTTGGACAATAAATCCCGTATAAAAAATATCTTAGACTGCTTAACAAGGCCGGGAATACTGTAATAATTTTCCGGTAATGTTCTATCGACATGAAAATTCCTGGGTTTAGTTTTCTCGGTTTCCCTCAAAAACAATTCGGCCCATTCATGAGGAGAGACTTTTCTGATATGAGTATGTTTCCCATTCTCATTGATTACTTTCGCTTCGATTATCTGAAGCAGCTGGTCAGAGTTTACATTGCCGCAGGTAATACATTGGTCTTCGTGTGCATTTGCATAGCTGGCTTTTGTTTTAAAATATACAATTGCCTCTGAAGGATTTCCATAGAATATTTCGTATCCACCCTTGTCGATGATCATAATTTTATCGAACATTTTGTAAATGTCCGACCCGGGCTGATGGATATTGATAATTACCAGTTTTCCCCTGTCTGTCTGTTCTTTGAGTAAATTCATTACAATTTCAGAATCAACTGAAGAGAGCCCCGATGTCGGTTCATCAACAAAAAGAATTGTCGGCTCCCGGATTAGTTCAAGGGCAATGTTTAATCGTTTTCGCTGTCCTCCGCTTATTACCTTATTAAGACTGTTGCCAACCTTCAGATTTCTGATCTCCTCGAGATCGAGTTCTCCAAGAGTTTTATTGACTACATCCCTTAACTTAGCCTCAGTGAGGTTATCAAGACACATCTTTGCACTATAATAAAGATTCTGCCATACGGTAAGTTCTTCAATCAGAAGATCGTCCTGCGGAACAAAACCAATAACACCCTTCAAATGGATCTTTCCTTGTTCAGAATACAGATTAAAACCATTAATCAGCACTTCACCACTCTGAGGTTCAGTAATTCCGCTCAGAACGTTTAGCAAGGTAGTTTTTCCGACTCCGCTTCCACCTAAGATCCCGACAAGGTTCCCCGATTCCTCGCGGAAATTGAAATTCTTTATTCCATATTCGCTGTTTTTAAATCTGAGGTTGACATTATCAGCCTCTAATAATATCCTGATTTTAAATGTCGCATCTGTGAAAACACTTGAAATATCATTGTAGTATATTGTATCTGAAACTGATCCACGGATTGTGGATCCATGATCAAAGGTATAGGTCTGACCCGGGAAAATATTCTGCCCATTCAGAAAGAGATCTTCTTTTCCGGAATATTTTAATATATATATATTGGAACTCTCGATATGCAGAATTAAGAGAATGTCTTTAAGATTTTCTCTGAATAAATGCTTTGCCCCAACATACTTATTGTCATTATTGCCGTCAATAACCATTAACCTGTTTTTCTCAGGGATCTCATTGACGGAATTTAAAACAAAACTTTTAATGTTCTGAAATTCAGTCTGTGGAATATTAAAGGCTGTAGAAACCGTCTCAAGGAACTCAAGCTCATTTTCTGTTATTACAGCACCGAATAATATAAAATCCATCAGCTGAACTAAAACATATAGCTTTTGTTTTTGCTGCAACTCCTCATTTATCTGCTCGCAAATACCTAAAATCTTCACAGCGGTGAGTGATGTCCGCTTCATGTCTTTAATGCTTCCCCTGTCAATTTTTTCCGGTATGTATTGTTTTATATACTCATCGAACATTTCCATGTACTTGTTTACCATTTCACTGTTCAATTGACGTGAAAGGAAAAGCCTGACAATATCCCTCTCCTTGCTTGAGATCTCAGAAATATCCCGGACGTCACTTATCAACGCAAATAATTGTATCAGTGCTTTTAGAATTGGTTCAATCATTGATCTGGAAATTTTGGGTATCTTATTCGAATAAAATATATCTTTGCTTTAAGCTATTCAAGATAGTAATATTTATGCATTTGGTAAAACATTTCTGCTGTGTTCAAGTGAATTAATAATTCTGTCTGTTTACCGGGAAATGTTTATTCTCAGTATCTGCGATTAAGATTTATTATATGTCCGAAGCTGAAATTCTACTGGAATATCATGGTCAGATAGATTTAAAAGTAGTTGAACTCCTGTTAAAGAAACTCAGGAAATCAAATGCTTTTGCTTCCCTTAATAAAACGGTCTATAAAAGAGTTTACTCCATTGTTGTAGAGTGCCTCGAGAATATATGCAAGAATTCTGTATATATTCCGTCAGCCGGAACCCGGATTAATTCTCACATCTCAGTCACAATTAAGAATGATAAGATATTTATTGCCTCCGGGAATCCGGTTCCAGAAGATGCAAAAGAGAGTTTAGCTTCAAAGATAAATAAGGTCAACAGTCTGGATGAAGCTGCACTGAGAGATCTTTTCGAGCATAAGATTAACAGTGATTACGTAAAAGGAGAAAATGGGGCCGGCCTCGGTTTTATATCTATGGCATTAAAATCAGGAAACAAAATAAGTTACAGTTTCGGACCTCTGTCTAAGGGTTTTCTATTCTTTGAAATAAGAATTTCATTAAACAAATATAACATGAGAAAATTGGTAATTGAAAAAACATCCAGTTCACCACAGGTCATACTCGATCCTGAAAAAAAAGTCTACATGATTTCCGGGGAGTCAAGGCCTCCTGACGTAAGGGCGTTTTACGACCAGATTCTTTCATGGCTTCAGGAGTTCAGTTTGTTTCTTGCCAGTTCAGGCAATAATGAAGAACCTGTAGTATTTAACTTTAATTTTGAATACTTCAATTCTTCTTCCGGTAAGTTAATCCTTGATATCTGCAAGGTTCTTGCAGGTCTTCGATTAAAAGGAATTAACATTATAGTGAAATGGGTTCATGAAAAAGAGGACGGAGATATGCTGGAAGCTGGAAAGGAGATCTCAAAGATTGTTAAATTTCCTTTTGAATATGTTGAATCAGAATAAAGCTAAAGTCTCTTTTGTTATTCTGAATCAGTTATTCCGGCTCTTATTTTGTCAGGTTGCCAAAAAAGTATTAAAATGGCCCCAGAAAACAAATATAATTCAGATAATCAGTTAATTCAGGATACAATTCCTGAATACAAAAAGTTATTTATCAATCCTTTTGCAGAAAATCTTTATAAAAATATCCGGAAATCAGGATTTGAGATATTCTTATCAAACGCTTTCAAAAATGAATTTAAAGACCTGAAAAAAGGTGAAAAATCATTCTGGTATAGTTATGCTGCCGGTGTGCCCGATAAACTAAAATCCCTTAATCTTTTTATACAACCATTTGAAGATTTCTGCAGGACATGCATCATAACTGACTATGAGATTGAAACACTTGCCCAACTTGATTACGAAGCTTTTAATATCGGGAAATCGTTTATTGCAATCAAAGACCTGAAACACTTCTGTTTAGAACTTAACTATTTAATCCCGGTCGTGCTTAAAAACACAGGATATGAAGTTATCCGAAAGGAAGAGCACAATGAGATTAAAATTTCAATGATCAGAAAACTTGCCAGAGCCATTCACTCAAGATACCTTAATGAAATCAGGAAACGAAGCAGAAAGGATAATAGTTATGTTTTTTATAATCCGGGAAATGAATTAACAGAATATTCCACTCATTTTGAGGATCTTCCAGATGAAATCAAATACTCAAATATTGATAATGCGGCCCATATCCCTACAAAATTATTATCAATAGGTTACAAGATCCGGGAGGTTAAAAAAGGATATAAACCTTTTGCACTGCACCTGAATGAAGAGGAAATTGAAACGATGGCAAGGGTGGAGCATATAAGGTGGAGCTGGGAAAAGAGATTAAACGGATGGACATTCGGCAACGTTAAAGACGAAATTAAAAAGACTCATTCAAGCTTAATTCCATATGAACAACTAATTGAATCTGAAAAAGAGAAGGATCGTGAACTAGTGAAATTAATCCCGGCATTCCTGCAGGATATTAATTACGAAGCATATCCTGTCTCTCCCAACAGGATCAAAAAACTTTCATATGCAATTAAGCCTCAGAGCAGCATCCATAAGATCCTTGATGAGACGAGAGAATTAAATGAAAATATAAAAAGGATTGCCACCCTTACTCCTGAGATAGAAGAAATGATAAGGATAAGAAACCTGAAAATTGAGGAGGCTATAAGTGAAGTAGAGGGGAGCTATAATTATGCACAGCATATCCAGGAGACCTTCTTGCCTGATGATCTTTATGTAAGGGAATGTTTCCCTGACAGTTTTATCCTGTTCAAACCAAAGGACATTGTAAGCGGCGACTTCTATTTTTTCAGCAAGAGGGAGCATCAGATCGTATTTGCAGCTGTCGATTGCACAGGGCATGGAATACCAGGAGCACTGCTAAGTACCCTGGGTTATGGAATACTTGACCAGGCAGTTAACGAAATAAAACTGACAGAGCCCTCATATATACTCCATCATTTATACTCTAAAATACACCGGTTTATGCGGTATGATTCTGAAGGAACCGGTGTCACAGACGATATGGATATTACTCTGTGTATTCTTGATTCAAAAACTAATATCCTCACCTACTCAGGAGTTAAAAACCCGTTATATCATATCTCGCAGGGAAAACTTATTGAATACCCGGCTCAAAACCACCCTGATGATAATATTGCAGACGGGCAGTGCCAGTTTACATCGACAAAGATTCAGCTGAACAATTCCGATACAATATATTTATGTTCGGACGGCTATTCTGATCAGTTCGGAGGGAAATTTCACAAGAAATATCAAACAAGCAGATTTAAAAGCTTTCTGTTAAATCTCGGAGATTGTTCAATGTCTGAACAAAGTGACAGGTTTTATGAGGCGCTAGAACAGTGGAGGGAAGAAAACAATGAAGACCAAACTGATGATATCCTGGTTATCGGGATAAGGGTATAAACTTGTGAAAAGCTCAGGCAGATTGCGAATGAATAATAGGTTATCCCTTATAGTAAATATCCAGCAAAGCTGTTTTCCTTTTATAATTGACCCTGCAGATCTTGACTTTAATAATCTCTTTCCCCGTCAGTGCTGAAATATCCTTTAAGAGTCTTTCCCTTTTCTCGGGTTTCAGCAAATCCAGTTTTTCATATATGATTGTATGATTCTCAGATTTGTACCTGAGTGAGTACACCTCCAGCAGATAGGCAGACAGAACAATTATGCAATTTATTATCAAAACGCCCAGTAAGGGGAATTTAAGAAGTTTCAGTGAATTGATGACTGATACCCCAAAAGTTGCAAATGTATAGGCCATATCCTTTGCACTGAAATTGCTTGCACGTAACCTGAGTATTCCGAAAACGGCAAAAAGACCTACCGCCATGCCCATTTCTATAAATACCGATCTTAACATAGAGGTTATGAAGAAGGCCATTATACCCATCAAAAAAAAGCTAAAAAGGAATTTCTCCTTACGGGAATATCTGAAATAAATTACCCTTATCAGAATGAACAGAAAAACAATATTGACAGCAAACCGCCACATGATACCCAAAAAGTTCGGGTTGGTCAGATCAAAGATACTATCACTCATTCTATTAATATTTAGGATTATTATTTTTTACATGTACTCGCTAAGTAGGATAAAATTCTGTCTCTTTTCCCAACCAGCAGATCAAAAAATCCGTCGAGATAATGTGTCAGATCTTTTTTTACATTCTTATCTATATATTGAAACTCCTCGATGACCCGGTAAAATTCCTGCTTCTTATCCAGAAACACGTCCAGTTCTTTATTATATACTTCCTTATCCCTGCAAACACCCAGGAAAAGCCTTTCGCGTACATTTTCTACACCAATTTCCTCAGTTGGAATAGCGTATGTCGGATTAACCATTCCGGTCCAGTCAAAATCATGCGGAACAGATATTCCAAGTCCGGCTCCTGTAGGATCAAAATTCTTTGATTTTAGTACAACAACATTATGCAGGCCTGGTACAGACCAGTCATAATTTCCTATCATATAATTGAATATGGCAAGCCTGTCCATAATTTTAGGAATAATATTTTTTTGGTTAAGGTTTACCGATTTAACCAGAAGGCTATTGGTCCGGGCTGCCAGCATTTCTGCCGGTTCAATGAAAAAACCGTATTGTTTTACCGGTTTCTTGTTCTTTTGTGCATCAATATAATTAACGACCAGAAGACGTACTCTGAAACTTGTGTCAGTAAGCACATTAAACAACTTATATGTAAGATATTCTCTCAGTACATAGTCCTCTTTCTCCCTGCCTGAACTGCATTGCGGAACCAGTTTTAATTTTGAGATCTTGTTTAGATCAGAATAACCGAAATTTGCTTTTTTAAGGTTCAGCTCGATAGGAGCAAACATACAGAACTTATTTCGGAATACACCACGTGTCCTCAGTCTTATCTCTCTGCTTACAGAATCTGTTTTGCTTAAATGGAAGGTTAAATTAGCTTTCAGATATTCATCCTGAGGCTTGGCCCTGAAATAGGTTGAAAGATCGAATCGCAATGATATTTCAATAAGTTCATTGTCTTTAAAAAGCCTGAAACTCTTTTTTATTGAATCAGGTTTAGCTGTTTGGGCTGTTAAATCATTAATAAAGACTGTTAACAGGAAAAAAAGAAGAGTAACAACTGAAAACTGAAAGAAAATCCTTGTTTTCATTATGTTCCAAGATAACGGGTTTCACAAGCCTACTACCTGATTTTCTTTGTTTTGTTATTAGTAAATTTATAAAATATATTTAACATGCATAACTATTGCTATGTAATTTTGTTAATATCAGGTATATTCAGGTTTTCTAGCTTACCCGTAAATAAACCATTCTTTAAAATTATAAAAAACAGAAAATGAAAATATGGGAATAAGAAAAAAACATAGTTTGTTCCTTGCGTTTATACTGTTTCAGGCGTTTTTAAATATCTCGTTTTTAAACAAAAATGATTTTTTCTCTATAATCATTTTGCCTGACACTCAACATTACTCATCGAGCTACCCCGATATTTTCTATCAGCAAATGAACTGGATCACAGAGAGTAAAACTCTTCTCAATATTCAATATGTTATTCATCTGGGCGATATCACAAACAACAATAAGGTATATGCCTGGGAAGTTGCCAGCAAATCTTTCAAAATTCTCGAAGATGCAGGGGTTCCATATTCAATAGTATATGGAGACAATGACATGAAAAACCCCGAAAAGAATTATTATGACGGGACCCGGCATACAGAACTTTTAAACAGGTATTTCCCGACTACCCGATTTGAGAAACCTGATTCATGGTGGCATGGCGGATTCTTTGAGCCGGGGAAAATTGATAACTATTATTGCCTGTTCAATTATTCAGAATATAAATTCATGATAATGAACCTCGAGATAGCTCCCAGAAGTGCTGTATTAAACTGGGCTGACAATATTATTTCCAATAATTCTTCGAAAAGAGTTATTTTAGTTACCCATGATTATCTTGACAGGTATGGAAACCGGCTTGATGATCTAAAAACCTTTGGAATGAACGGCAGAGATAAAAACGATAAACTTAAAGGCAATAATGCAGAAACTGTTTTCAAAAAACTTGTTAAAAAGAACCCGAATATAATTCTTGTACTCTGCGGTCACAAAGAGGGTGAATTTCAAAAAGAAGACAAAATAAAAGAATCGGGGGATTCGGGAAAAAGGAGAAGAGTATTTGAGATCCTGAGCGATTTTCAGGATGAAAGATTAAAAGGGTCTGATGAAAAATCCGGGAAAGGATTGCTTCGTGTATTAAAAATATATCCCGAAAGAAACGAATTTGTATTATCAACTATAAGCGCTTTAACAGGAAAAAGCAAAGAAGGAGAAATACATTTATTTTTAGATAAATGAGCCTGAACTGACAGAACTTTTAAAAATCTTCAGCATCACGTAAATGGAAAAGAAAGAACCGGGAATTGAAGGCATATGATGTTTCTTAAATTCCGCCGGATGATAATAAAATGGAAACTAAATATATTTTTTGTTTTCTTCTGACTTAGGTTTACCTTTGATAACGAAGTATTTAGAGCTCCTTGTGTCGTTTTGAAAATCTGCTTATACGATGTCAAGCATTATTCCGGGCTACACATATGATGTCTTCATCAGCTATCGCCAGAAAGATAATAAAGGCGACAGGTGGGTCAGTAATTTTGTTGATGCCCTGAAAATTGAAATCGAATCAACCTTTAAAGAAGAAGTCAGTATTTATTTTGACATAAATCCGCATGACGGACTTTTAGAAACACATGATGTTGATGCCTCACTTAAGGAGAAACTAAAATGTCTGGTTTTCATACCTGTTCTCTCACGAACTTATTGTGATCCAAAATCATTTGCCTGGGAGCATGAATTTAAGGCATTTCTGGACCAAGCACTTGTTGATCCCTTCGGGATAAAGGTAAATCTGCCCCATGGGAATGTTGCAAGCAGGGTGCTTCCAATGCGTATTCACGATCTGGACAACGCTGATATTAAATTATTTGAGACGGCTCTGGGGGGAGTTATAAGGGGTATTGATTTCGTATATAAAGAAGCAGGGGTGAACAGACCGCTTACACCAGAAGATGATGAAAAGAAGAACCTGAATAACTCACTATACAGGAACCAGATCAATAAAACTGCAAATGCAATCAAAGAGATTATTTCAGGTTTAAATTCTGACAGCACTAAAGGGATAAAAGAGAATACTGAGGTTCAACAATCATGGCAGGAAGTCAAACCAGGTTCTTCCATCAGTGAACCTACTTCCAAAAAAACATTAAGCCTTAAAACAACCAGAACCCTCGCTTTAATGATTCTTGTAGTTTCATGCATTCTTGGAACATTTATTGCTTATAGAATCCTGAACTTGAATAAGCCTGATAAAACTATTGCAGTTTATTTTTCAGTTGACGAAAAAAAAGATACTGCACTTACAAATGTAGGCATTGTCTTTACCGAAGCAATCTACAGCAAGCTCTATGAAATTAAAAGCCTGATTCTCAGACCAAGACTGGATATGCATCAGTTTGACGAATCATCAAAATCGATTAATGCTATTCGAAAAGACCTTGCTGTAAACTATTTACTTTATGGAAATATAAGAAAAAGCGGGAATGATATAATCATCTGGATTGAGTTAACTTCCGAAAAGGTTAAGAAGGATCTCTGGCTGAAAAAATATACCTGGGACAAAAATCTTATTTCGCAAAATACCAAGGAAATTGTCTGTGAGATTGCCAATAACTTAAAAGCTAAAATTTCTCAGGGAGAATTAAAGAACATAGATATTGAACCAACCAAAAATGCTGAGGCAAATCTGAACTATACTTTCGCAAACGCAATTTCGTATAATGCCTGGTCAGCCTTTAATCTGGGCAACAAATATTTTGAATCAATAAGTTTCAGTTCGGCAATACAGTCTTACGATAAAGCAATAAAAGTAGATCCGAAGTTCGCCCAGGCCTATGCTAAACGGGCTATCGCTAGGGCATGGGGCTATTACACACGGCAACTCGATTCAACACATATAGGAATGTGTCTGACGGATATCAATACGGCAAATAAAATTGATAAAGATCTCCCTGATGTGCAAATAGCATTCGGCTTCTATTATTATTATTGTATAAAAGATCTGGATAAGGCCCTGGAATATTTCAAAAAAGCATCTGAAAAGAGTCCGGCGGACTTTCAGCCATTATTCTACATGGCAATGGTATTTAGAAGAAAAGGTGATTGGTATAAATCACAAAAATTAATAAAAAAAATTATAGATCTCGACCCACAGGATGCACTCTGTCTTACTAACATTGGAATGAATTATGAGTATCTCCATGAATATGATTCTGCCCTGATATTCCAACAAAAAGCAATTGATGTGATGCCGGTTTGGTCCTCTGCGTACAAAAATAAAATAGAAACACTGCTGCTGAAAAACGGTAATACCTCAGAAGCAAGGATTCTTGTTGACTCTGCAATTCAGAAAACAGGTAAGAATTTTCTGGACACGAAAATCCTTCTTGACATATATGACAGAAAATATTCTGAGGCCTTACATAATGCAGAAATATCTGTTCCTTCTGATTATGAAAATAGTTGTATGAAATACATGTTTCTTGCTAATATAAACAGTTACCTGAAAAAACCTGATAATACCAGAATTTATTATGATTCTATGTTTATATGTTTAAGTGATGAGCTAAAGAGTGACAAAAACAATCCTTTGATCAACAGTTACCTCGGTATAGCCAGTGCAGGAATAGGCTATAAAGAAAAAGCAATTGACCAGGGCAAAAAAGCAGTCGACCTCATTAAATATCTGAACCTGGAAAAAAGCGAAATGATAGTTAACCTCGCCAGGATATATACAATGGTTGGTGAATATGATCAGGCGATAAGTACGATTGATTACTTACTTGAGAAACAATTACATACACCCTCTTCTTTTTCTGTTAATTTGCTGCAGCTCGATCCGGTATGGAAACCATTGCTAAGTATCCCGGATATAAAGGAATTATTAAAAAAGCGCTTGGAAAAATAAAAATCATCAACAGGCAAACCAGAATAAAATTGTTAAACCAAAAAAACAAAATTATGGCAAAAGAAATGTTTATTCATCCGACGCAAATTCCCGTGGAACCCCACATCTATTCGCTTTTAAGCCAGGGTTTTTGTGACGAGAATCTAAAAATGTGTATGTTTAAAGCTGTCAGTGAATACAATAAAAAATGCGAAGAAGCATATGAACAACTACTCCTAGAACTAAAGGAATGCCTGGGAGAATCATACTCAGACAAAAAGTAAGTTCACTTTAGTTATTTATCCGGAGGGTAACTTTTTACATTCGTTTTCATTATCCCGGTTTTTGTATCAACATCAGCCTGAATTCCGTCTTCAAGCCAAATCGGAAATGCTTTTGAGTTTATGGGTGAAGCAGTTCCTTTAAAGTTTGTTATCCGTAAATCTTTAAAGTTCCTTACCTCAATGCCATGGGTAAAGTAAGGCATTCGTGTGCCTGTCCATTCCAGACGAAAATTTTCGATTGTTAATCCGGTTACATTCCGGGCTAAAAATGCAGGCAAATCGCGTTGAAATAATTGGTATTTTTCATCACTGCATCCGCGCAGGTCTATATTCCCTCCTGCTACATCGTTCAATTTTGAATCAACCAATTCAAAGGTCACATTACTGAATGTTACATTTTCGATAACGCTTTCTTCTGTTCCAAAAAGCAAGAAACCGTTTTCTCCCTTACAGGTGATATTATCAAATTTAACGTTTTTGATTTTCCCCAATTTTACATTTTCTTTCCCGCGAACAGCCGAAATATGAATAGGTTCGCCATTCCCCCACCAGTCGCCGGTACGAAGCTTTGTTTCAATATTAACGTTCGAGATATTGATGTTTTCCAGAGAACCTTCATCACGTAAAAAAATACCTATCCCGCGGGTAGAATTTGTGATATTACAATTTGATATCGTAATGTTCCGAACCGTATTCTGGTCAAGATAACCAATGCGGATACCACTTGAGTATGACTGTAAATCACAATTTGATACTGTGATATTTTCTGAAGGATGACGCAAATGTTGAAACCCTGGAATCTCAAAATGATGATCATATCCAACGATAGCTATGGCATCATCTCCTGAACGAATATCACAGTTTGATATGATTACATTATTACAGCTCGTTATATCAATGCCATCAGCATTCGGAGCAAGCATATTCGTCCACAAGCGAATTCTGTCCACAATTACTCCATCACAATCTGCAAAATGCATTGTCCACATAGGTGCCTTGGTAACAAATACATCCTTTATGGTTATTCTTCTGCAGTTGCTGAAAATAAACATTTGGTAGGGTCGATCTTTAGGTACAACCGGACCATCACCAATTCCACCATCTATTACTTTTCTGAAGTTTTCTTTCTGGCGCGTATATTTTGAACCACCAGCATCAATCTTTTTAGCTTTATTCAGGTCAAAAAAATTATCGCTATTACCATCAATATTGCCAAAACCCGAAATACTTATATTCTCTGCATTTTCAGCAAAAAGCATTCCGTAATGCACCTCGTTGTAAGGTGTGTAGTCTTTCAGGTCAGGGCTTCCACGAAGGATGGCTCCGGATTCAAGATACAGATGAACATTACTTTTCAGATTAACCGTTCCGATGATAAACACTCCTGTTGGAACTATAACCCTACCACCCCCATTCTGATAACATGCATCAATAGCTTTCTGGACGGCTCCGGTGCTTAGAGTTTTACCATCACCAACTGCTCCGTAGTTCAGAATATCAAATGACTGGGAATTGACTTTATTCAGACCAATAAATAAGAAGACAATTATTAAGCTGTATTTTATTTTATTCATAGTTTGTTTATTCAAATTTGTATGTTTTCAGGTAATAATTTATCTTATTTAATCCAGTGTAATGTATTGACAGAAGCCTTGTTTATTACTAATATTCGCCAACACCTTTCTATATATCAAAGTTAAACGAAGAAAGTGAAAGAGGGACTTTGTACCCGAAAAATTTTAAATCCGGAACTCTGTAAATTGTCTGTCTTCAGTCGCTTTTTATAGTTTGTTGTATTATTTTGTTGACTGTATGAAATTGATTCTCTTTATCTTTATATTAAAAATAAATGAAGGGTTTAAAAGGTAGAAACTTTAGTTAAGCAGCAATTCCCAAATCTAGTTGATTGTTTAAAACAAAAGTCTATGAAAAAGCCTCCTGTTATCTTCATTGTCAAAAAGGAATATTATAATATCGGGATTGGTTATATGGCTGCTGTTCTAAGGGATGCAGGGTTTGAAACTGAAATAATAGATTTTTGCGCAGGAAGATCAGAAATACTAAAACAGCTGAAAAACATTAAACCTCTGATAGTTGGCTTTTCTGTGATTTATCAGTATCATATCGACCAGTTTGAAAAGCTGATCCGATTCCTGAGGAAAGGCGGAATCACTTGCCATTTCACTGCCGGCGGGCACTACGCAAGCCTGAAATATGAAGAACTTTTTAAGATTATTCCATCACTTGATTCAGTAGTCAGGTTTGAAGGTGAATATACTATGTNNAATCCACTAAGACCGCTTGAAAGAGATCTCGACAGGTTCCCCTACCCGCTTCGTACAACTCTTAGCGATTACGCCTTTGACAAAAAATATGCGACCATACTTGCCGGCAGAGGGTGTCACTATAATTGCTCGTTTTGCAATCTGAAAGAATTCTATCTGCCTTTTCATGGTCTTGCCAAACGAATCCGAAAACCTGAATCGGTTGTTACGGAAATGGAATATCTGTTCAGGGAGAAAGGTTGTTCTGTTTTTTTGTTCCAGGATGATGATTTTCCGGTTAGGCATAAACATGGAACCGCCTGGACAGAGAAGTTTTGCGAAGAACTCAGCTCCAGCGGAATAAGTGATAAAATAATATGGAAGATAAACTGCCGTCCCGATGAGGTGGATCCGGAACTTTTCAAAATGATGAAAAGAAATGGACTATTCCTTGTTTTTATTGGTATTGAGGATGGTACAGATTCAGGGTTAAAAAGAATTAATAAAAACATGACTGTCGCTAAGAGTCTGGCAGGGATTAATACTCTTAAAAAACTTGAAATAGGTTTTGATTTTGGATTTATGCTTTTTCAGCCTGATACAACCTTCAGATCTTTAAATGATAATCTCCAATTTCTCAGGGAAATTTGCGGCGATGGATATTCTTCAATGCCTTTTCTCAAATTGATGCCCTATTATGAAACCAACGTGGAAAGGGAACTACTTGCACAGGGAAGGGTAAAAGGGAAACCTGGTTACAGGGATTATGATTTCCTGGATATACAAATGAATCATTATTTCGAATTTATAAGTGAATGTTTTTATGATTGGACCATGTGTGCTGACGGGGTGTCCAATATTTCAAAATGGGCGCGCAACTATGTTTCAGTTTGCTTCCGGTATTTCGAATCACTGCCTCTTCTATCAGAATTATCAGGTGATCTGACCAAAACTATATCTGAAAGTAATTTATTTTTCCTTGAGATGATGAAAGAGCTGGCAACTCTGTTTTGTTCGGGTAATTATGAATGGAACAACTATAAAGATTTGAAAAGCTTCCGTGATGAAATTAAATTAAAACACGATCTTTATAAGAGACAAATAAACAAAACTCTGTCGAATCTTTCGTTATTTGTTGAACTGCTTCAAAATACCAAACCTCATTTTATTGATACGGAATTTTTAAATAAATAAATACAAAATATTAATTTGATGCTTAATCTTCTAAAACACCCGCTGCTTACACATAAACTTACCCTTCTGCGTAGTAAGGAAACCGATACTAAGGATTTTCGTGAAACTCTTGAAGAGATTGCCGGATTGATGGCATATGAAATTACAAGAGATCTGCCCGTAAGGGATATTACAGTTGAAACGCCACTTGGCAATTGTAAAACTCAGGAGCTGGCAATGGAAGTCGTTCTTGTACCTGTTCTAAGGGCGGGGCTGGGAATGGTTGATGGTATCTCCAACCTGATCCCCCATGCAAGAATTGGTCATATTGGCATGTATCGAGATCATATTACTCTTAAACCAATGACCTACTATTCAAAATTTCCTGATAATCTGCCTGACGCTGTTGTTATGGTTCTCGATCCAATGCTTGCCACAGGAGGAAGCTCAACTGATGCAATTCAGGTTTTAAAAAACCATGGTGCAAAAACCATAAAACTGGTTTGTGTCGTAGGCGCTCCTGAAGGAGTTGAACGGATAATGAAGGATCATCCTGATGTTCAGATATATCTCGCCGCTCTTGATGAAAAGTTGAATGAACAGGGATATATTGTCCCTGGTCTCGGAGATGCCGGCGACAGGCTTTTCGGTACGAAGTAGGTCTATTTCAGATTCTCCAGGGCGTTTTTGATATACACATCATTCAGTTCACAGAATCCAGTACTCCCAACTGCAGCCTGTCCTGTTGTAAGTGTATAATTCAGAAATTCCAGAATAACCTGATCAGTCGGTTTCCCAATTGAACCAAATGTAAGTTCACGGGTCAGGTTTTTAGGATAATAACCAAGCCACAGACCCCTGTGGGCCTTATTTATGTTTGAAAAAGGAATCTCTTTCTTATCAATAGTATTGTCAAAATCGAGATCAATAGGCAAAACCTGGATATCTTTTAACCTTTCCCCTGTTACTGAGTCAAATGCATATGAGAAATTGCAATAACCAATGCCCAACGGATTCCCCTGGATGCTCCGTATCATTTCGTCATCTCCCACAACTTTAATCCCTTTAAGATCGGGACTCTCCTTCCATAGAAAATTAGCCCATATAACAGCAGCACCTGATTCATCAGCTCTTGTATAAACAACAGCCTTTTCTTTTGATGTAGTATCGAGCAGCTCACCCCATGTCACCGGTTGAGTTCCTGTAAATAATCTTATAAGCTTTTTCGGATCAATCCCACGTTGCAGAATTCTCTTAAAATAAGGGTTTCTTTGATTAACAATCGGCGCTACGCCAGCCTTAGCAACAGCGACGGTCCATAAGCTATCCGATACTTCTTCATCTGTCAGTGGCCTTGAGATCATCGCCAGCTGGGCTTTTTTAGAATGCAGATCATCAATTCCAATCCCTGTACCTCCCTTCATTACGACAATTTTAACATTGGGATACAGTTTCATAAAATCATCGCTCCACCTCGTGACCAGAGGATACAAAGCATAAGCTCCGCTTATGCAAAAATTACCTGCAAGCTCACTCTTTGGCTGAGTACTAAGAGTTACTTTGGTTTGGTCTGTTTTCCGGGGTTTACAACCGGAAATCAAAAGCAGACACAATAAAACTATTGTGATTCTATTGAAGTGCATTTTTTTTTAAAGTTATGAAAAATCTGAACATTGAACAAGACCTGATTGTTAGGAAATACATGTTCTTCAACAATTCCTATCTAAAAAAAAATTAAATTTCGCCAGATATTTTCTGATGCAAAAAGAATTCGTAATTGAGGTAAAAAATGTCTGGAAAGCTTTTAAAACTGTTCAGGCTGTTAAGGGTATTGATTTGAATATACCTAAAGGTCAGTTTGTTGCACTCCTTGGCCCAAACGGTGCCGGCAAAACGACCCTTGTTGAGATGATCGAAGGAATACAGAAACCCGATAAGGGCGAAATAGGTATAATGGGAAAAAAGTGGAAGGGAAATGAAGACGAACTTCACAAAATTATAGGACTTTCTCTTCAGGAAACCAGGTTCATTGATAAACTTCGCGTTTCCGAGACATTGCTGTTATTTGCCAGTTTCTTTAATCTGGGGAAAGATCGTGTCAATGAAATTATTGATATTGTCGGACTAGAGGAAAAACGGAAATCATATGTCGTTAATCTGTCAGGCGGACAAAGACAAAGACTTGCTATTGGAATATCTCTTATAAATAACCCCGCCATCCTTCTTCTTGATGAACCTACAACAGGTCTCGACCCCAATGCCAGACGTGAGATATGGGATATTTTAAGAGCTCTCAAAACTCAATCTGAAACGTCAATGATCCTGACAACCCATTACATGGAGGAAGCTGAAAATCTTTGTGACTATATCGTAATAATGGACAATGGAATAATACTTAAAGAAGGAACTCTACAGCAACTCCTTGAAGAGGAAACTGATGAAAAAGTAGTGGAATTTACTGCGGAACATGCACTTATCCCGGAGAAAATAAATTCATCCGGTCTTCCATTTATCATTCATCCTGGAGAGACAAGTGAAAAAGGGTTTGTTACTCTCTCCAATTTTGAAACGGAGCTCCCTGCATTTATGAGCTTTATGAAATCGAGAAATATAACACTCAAACACATGGAGTGCCGTCGGAAAACACTTGATGATCTGTTTGTTTCACTAACCGGAAGAAAAATTAATGAATAGATTCGTCAGGCTTGGACAATTATGGCAGCTGATATCTGCTTTGTTTCGTGAAATAATCAGGGAACCTGGAGTACTCTTCTGGGGAATACTATTCCCAATTCTGATGTCACTTGGTCTTGGACTTGCTTTTACTAAAAAAGCCGATGTAATACGTAAGGTTGCAATCATAAACATATCTGAGAACTCGGCTGAAGGTTCAGAGATTTCTTCTGTTGCCGGTTTCCTGCAAAAAAATTGTGAAAAAAATTCTTCGGCCGGACAGGGCAGCTGGCATTGGAAGTATGTAATTAAGGATGAAAAACTGGGAAATTCTATTTTTCTATTCTATAATATGCAATGGGATGACGCAATAAGATTCCTTAAAAGAGGCACTATTAATGTTCTTTTACTTGGAAAAGGGGACTCGGTTGAGTATCATTTTGACCCCATGAATCCTGATGCCCAGCTTACATATCTAAAACTCAGCACAATAGTTGGAAACGGAGTGATACAAAGCNNATTGATTTTCTTGTGCCTGGGTTGATAGCTATGGGAGTAATGATGTCGAGCATGTGGGGCATAAGCTATGGAATTATTGAAAAAAGGTCAAAGAAACTCCTGAGAAGACTCGTCGCAACACCTATGAAAAAATCATATTTCCTGATCGCTCTGATAACAGTCAGAATCGCAATGAATTTTATTGAATCATTCGTACTCTTTCTTTTTGCACTTTTTGCATTTAAAATGAATATTCAGGGAAATATTTCAGCCCTCATTTTAATGTTCCTTGCAGGGAATATAGCATTTGCCGGAATAGCTGTATTCGTTTCGTCACATACATCAAATACTGAGGTAGGTAACGGACTGATCAATTTTGTTGTATTTCCGATGATGGTTCTATCAGGAATTTTCTTCAGTTATCAGAACTTCCCCGAATGGAGTCTTCCTGTAATTAAAAATCTTCCTCTGACTATGCTCACAGACGGGATCAGAAGTATATTCAATGAGGGCGCCGGTTTTCACGAAGTGACGATTCCAATCCTCATACTTTTAGCAATAGGCACACTGTTTTTCTCGGTAGGATTAAAGATATTCAAGTGGCATTAAGATATGTATTATAGGCGATGTATTAAATATCGCCTATTGCATATAATACATAATACATTTCTCAGGTTTGATGCAACGAATTAATTTTATTTCTGTCTTTATCCGAGATTAGAGTAAAAAAACTAATAATAAAGAAGTATGAAAAGCCTTAGATCATTAACAGTTGCCATTATCATTTTGGCTGTTTCTTCCTGTGTTAACGGCCAATTCTGGAAGTCGGTAACAGGACATGGACATGTCGTATCAAAAGAAAGGAAAACTGATTCTTTCACCGGAATAAAAGTAAGTTCAGGAATTGATGTCTATCTAAAACAGGGTGATAATGTAACAGTTACTGTCGAAGCAGATGAAAATCTGCATGAATATATTCTGACTGAAGTCAGAGGCGGAGTCCTTAATGTCTACACTGAATATAATATCCGTGATGCAGAAAGGAAAAGAGTCTATGTTACTATGAAGGAAATAAATTCTGTAAAGACAACCAGTGCGGGTGATGTTTTTGGTGAGACACCTATAAGCACAGACAGGCTTGAATTAACAGCAAGCAGTGCAGGAGATATCAAACTCGAGACTCACGCAAAAAACATCGATATTGATATTAGCAGTTCAGGAGATATTTCTCTTTCTGGCGAGACCGACATGCTCAAGGCCGATCTGAGCAGCGCCGGTGATTTAAAAGCTTATGATCTTAAGGCAAGAGAAGCTGATGTTTCAGTTTCCAGTGCAGGTGATGCAGATATAAATGTTTCGGAAAGAATTTCAGCAAGGGCTTCAAGTGCCGGAGATATTAACTATAAGGGGGATCCAAAATATGTGGATGCCCATTCGTCAAGTGCAGGTGGAATTCACAGAAGATAAATTCTAATCTATATATTTCCCAACATTATTAAAAGCCGCCGGAATCCCTCCGACGGCTTTTTTCTTAACTTTGGAAACAAATTCATTTAATGGATACCCCCTTTCCTTTCCCGTGAGGCGGGAGGATTTGGTTCCCTCCCTCCATGGGGGAAGTCCCGGTAGCTATCGGGAGGGAAGGGGGTGAAGAAAATATGTATTAATTGAAATTATAAATGAAATGAAGGAAAATTTAAGCATCAATCTGAAGAATACCGGCAAATTTATCTCATTTGAAGAGATAGTAGCCCAGGCGCAACAAGCTGTAAGGCACCTCGATACTCTGAATAACGGAACTGGTCCGGGCAATGATTATCTGGGATGGCTTTCTCTGCCGGAGGATATCCTGGCACAACTTGAAAAAATAGAAAAAACCGCAAAAAATTTAAGATCCCTTTCTGATACAACCATAGTAATTGGCATCGGGGGATCATACCTGGGAGCCAGGGCTGTAATCGAAGCTCTTTCACATTCCTTTGCACCTCTTCTGAAGAATAAACATCATGATGTGATTTTTGCAGGGCAGAATATATCTGAAGATTACCTGGCAGAACTTATTGAACTCCTTGATGGAAGAAATTATTCGCTTGTTGTAATTTCCAAATCCGGAACAACAACAGAACCTGCAATAACATTCAGAATACTTAAGGATCATCTTGAAAAGAAAATAGGAAAACAAAATGCAGCCGATAGAATAATTGCTATCACCGATGAAAAAAAAGGAGCTCTCAGATCGCTGGCAGAAACTAACGGGTATGAAACATTTATAATTCCCGATAATATCGGTGGCAGGTATTCTGTTCTCAGTCCGGTTGGCCTTCTTCCTATTGCCATAAGCGGAATAAATATCCGTGAGCTTGTGAAGGGAGCTAAATCGATGGAAGAAATTACACGAAAGAATAAACACGCTCAAACAAATCCATCGCTTCTGTATGCCTCGGCAAGAAATCTGCTCCTTCAGAATGGAAAACCAATAGAAATAATGGTTGGCTTTACACCTAAACTGCATTTCTTTTCTGAGTGGTGGAAACAGCTTTATGGTGAGAGTGAAGGTAAAGATGGCAAAGGTATTTTCCCGGCATCTGTTGATCTTACCACTGATCTCCATTCGATGGGTCAGTATATACAGGATGGACAAAGAATTCTCTTTGAAACTTTTATATCAGTGAAAAATCCTGTCAGAAAGCTTACTATTCCTCTGGAAAAAGACGACTCCGATCAATTAAATTATCTTGCAGGAAAAAGACTTTCTGAAGTAAATCACAATGCTGAACTCGGAACCACTCTGGCTCATAACGACGGTAATGTACCGATTATCACAATCAATATTCCTGATCTTGATGAGTTCTACATCGGACAACTGATATATTTCTTTGAAATGGCCTGTGCAATAAGTGGATACATTCTCGATGTCAATCCATTTGACCAGCCGGGTGTTGAAGCATACAAAAAGAACATGTTTGCCCTGCTAAATAAACCGGGTTTCGAAGAAGCCGGAAAAAAACTTAAAGAAAGATTATAAAAGCATATATTCCCCGCTGATCTCGCTGGTCTGCGCAGATATTAATCCTTTCATCTGCGACAATCTGCGACAATCTGCGGGAAAAGAAAAAGGAGGCTTCTTGCCTCCTTTTTTTTGGTGTTCCCAATTTGGGGGTTGGAAAGTAAATTATTGGAGATTATGTTTTTTAACAAATTCATCAATAACCTGTGTCAGATTTGGTTCCCCAATCTCCTGGAGATCATAATAAACACGTGTATTCGGTTTTTTGATTTTAATTATCCTGTTAAGATCTATAGGAGTAGCAATAATTACGCTGTCACAATCTGTATTATTAATTGTCGTTTCAAGGTCTTTTAATTGCTGATCACCATATCCCATTGCAGGAAGAAGAGTTCCGATATTCGGATATAATCTGAATGTTTCACTCAGTCTGCCAACTGTAAATGGACGTGGATCGACCAGCTCTGCTGCACCAAACTTGCGTGCTGCAACTATTCCGGCACCAATTTTCATCTCGCCGTGAGTAAGGGTTGGTCCATCTTCAACAACAAGTACCCTTTTGCCTCTTATTAACGATGAATCGTCGACTTTGATCGGAGAAGCACCATCTATAACAATTGCCTTTGGATTAACTTTATCAATGCTTTCTCTGACTATCTGTATTGCTTCAGGAGCTGCACTATCCATTTTATTTATAACAACAACGTCGGCTATACGAAGAGTAACTTCTCCCGGGTAATATCTTAATTCATGACCTGCACGATGCGGGTCTGCAACGGTTATCATCAGATCGGGTTTGTAGAATGGAAAGTCATTATTTCCTCCGTCCCACAGAATAACATCGCAACCATCCGGATCTTTCTCGGCTGCACGGAGAATTGCTTCATAATCTACTCCGGCATATATAACATTTCCTCTGACCACATGCGGTTCGTATTCTTCCATCTCCTCAACAGTACATTTATGTTTTTCAAGGTCATTAACATTTGCGAAACGCTGTACTTTCTGGGCATTAAGATCACCATACGGCATGGGATGACGAATTGCAACCACCTTTAGCCCTTTTTCCATAAGAAGCTCAATAACCTTTCTGGATGTCTGACTCTTACCACATCCTGTACGGATTGCACCAACTGCTATAAGAGGTTTTTTGCTTTTTACCATGGTATCAGAAGGGCCGAGTAAAACAAAGTTCGCACCTGCAGCATTTACTATTGCACTCACAGACATTACTTTCTGATAAGTAACATCGCTATATGAGAAGACACAATCGTTAACTTTATATTTCTTTATAAGCTCAGGAAGGCTTATTTCAGCAAAAATAGGTATCCCGTCAGGGTATAATTTGCCAGCCAGCTCTTTGGGATATTTTCTACCGTCAATATCAGGTATCTGAGCTGCGGTAAATGCAACAACATTATAATATTCATTATCTCTGTAACAAGTGTTGAAATTATGGAAATCGCGA
>PMIL01000296.1 GCA_003157075.1 Bacteroidales bacterium
TTGGCTACCCCGAAATATTGCCTGTTTTCAGAACAATGTCCCCTAATTGTTGCCTTCACACCATTGGCGATACTATTTCTGCCACAGCGCTTGAATTTAATAACTCAAAGGTTATAATGTTCGATCCCGGGCCGTATAATAATCTGACATGGACAGGGATAAAAGACCTTCTCGGAATCGAAAAGATATGCGGTCTTATATCAGACAAGCAACTGATTTCGTTTGTTAACTGGAGCGAAATAGAAAACTCTTCACAGATCTGGAAAGGGTTTCTTGATGACATATTTCCCGTAACGATTAAACCCGGACCCAAAGCATTTTTCTTCACCGATTTTTCTGACTGTTCCCGGAAGTCAGAAAAAGAAATAAGGTTTGCATTAAATCTTTTAGGCAGTTTCAAAGATTTTTTT
Organism: Bacteroidales bacterium; assembly: GCA_003157075.1. Classification (GTDB taxonomy): domain Bacteria; phylum Bacteroidota; class Bacteroidia; order Bacteroidales; family VadinHA17; genus LD21. The sequence goes on from PMIL01000296.1 coordinate 411, forward strand.
AAAGTAATACTTAGTCTGAATCAGAATGAAGCGGCTTTAACTGCCAAAGCTTTAGGTCTTCGGAATTCTAAGCAGGATGAAGAATTTATTAAGAAGCTTTTCGGCCTGATTAATGTCGATGTACTGGTCATTCATCGGACCAACGATGCTCTTTCATATGATGGGGTATCGTATGAGAACTGTGAAACATTTTTTTGTAATGAGCCAAAAATTCTCACGGGTGGCGGAGATAATTTTAATGCAGGATTTTGTTATTCTCTCCTGAATGATTTAAATCCCTTTCAATCTTTGCTTGTAGGGAATGCAGTGTCAGGATCGTATGTAAAAACAGGGATCAGTCCAAATCTGAAAAATCTGATAGCATTTCTAAAGTTAAACAAGCTTAAGGAATGAAACAAAAAAAGAATTTTTCTTTTTATTAAATCTATAATTGTTGTATCAATTATTTCGAAATAAGAAAAATCTGAAGATCCCCGTTATTTACTGCAGCTACGAGGTAATGTTTTCCAGCTATGTCAATTGTAAGCATCTTCCTTGCATCACCGGCAATTTTAAGACCACTTGCAAATGGCATAAGTGTTGTGAAATTATGACCGGAGTCTCCTAATAAGCACCAGCCATAGCTTGCGTCATAACGACCATAGGATGGTCTGACTGCATAGTCATTTCCTGCAAGAATAAGATCCTGTTTTCCATCTTTGTTAATATCACTCGCCAAAATGTCACGAACTGGTGAAAACTGTGCATAGGTGGGGAGTTTACTAATTCTGAATGTGCCATTTCCATTATTAAGGAAAAGACAGCTTTCAAATTGTACTGCATTTTTTACAGTTGATTGATCTATTGCTTTCTTTCCAAAAATATCTGTCATTGTTTGTCCTCCGAAATCAGAATATTCAGGATACTTCTTATCCAGTCCGGCAATCTGATCCTTCAGTTCATCGAGTGATGCAACAGGATAGCTTTTGCCATCCAAATATGAGCAAATCACCTGATCGAGAGATCCATTATTATCAAAATCGTTCAGATACATTTCAACGGGCTCTTTAACAGAAGCTTTCAGTACAGAATTAAGACCAAGATTTCCAGCTAACAAATCAGGATGACTGTCCCCGTCAACATCGGCAACCCGAAGGCAATTCCACCATCCGGATGTTTCACCAAGACCGGCAGCATCCGTTACGTCGGTAAAATGTCCTTTATCATTCCTGAAGATACACACCCTCATCCATTCTCCGGTTACTACAAGATCCTTATCACCATCCCCATCATAGTCAATCCAGGCTGCGGAAGTTACCATTCCTATATTCTTCAGTCCGGGAGCTTTCTCATCAGTAACATCTTTAAAGTGACCATGGCCATCATTTTCGAGAAGGAACTGTACTGGCGATAATCCGTAGGCTCCCGGAACTGATCTTGAACCTATAAACAAGTCAATGTCTCCATCTCCGTCAAAATCACATGGCAGAACACATGATCCATTATGCGAAATAAGAGGTAATTCGCCCTTGTTAAATACTCCTTTTCCATCGTTTATAAGCAGCAGGTCTTTAAGTAAAGGATTGCCAATCTGAAACTCATTTCCTCCCCTTACAATATAAAGATCCTGATCACCGTCTCCGTCTGCATCGAAAAACGCAGCATCAACCACATCGAGTGAATATTCATTCTGTAAAAGAGGAATGTTCAGGGATTTGAATGAACCATCCTTTTGCTGTTGGAAAATCTCTGATTTCTGCCTTTTCGCTCCACCCACAAAAATGTCCTGCAATCCGTCACCATCTATATCAGCTACAGCAAGAGCAGGCCCTTCTGCAGACAGGCTATGCGGAATCAGACGCTCACGGTAAAAGTCAACCCATTCGTCTTCTCTATGCCTGAACACCAGCCCAGGAATTGAAACAGACGAAAACAGCTTTGTTTTTTCATAATCCTGCTTTTCCTCCCTCTCTCTCTTTCCAGAGTTTGATATATCTAATGTGAGTATCTGATCTGCAGGAAGATCTTTAATCACTTGTTCAGACAAGTCCGGCCATCTGACAATAAGTGAATCTATTTTTGTTGCTGTTCCTAATCCAAAATGCAAGACATCGGAAGTCGCAGACAAAAAACCTCTGGTAGGGAACTGCTCGTCTGTCTGTTTTTGCCCTTTACTGAATACTGTAACACGAGCACCTATTCCACGGGTGTTCATCCCTTTTCCTTTTAAAACTACTGACAGATAATGGTTAGCCAGTTGTTTTTCAGCATTATTTCTGAAGATATAGGCCTTTTCATTTATGTTATTAACAATAAGGTCAAGATCCCCGTCATTATCCAGATCGGCATATGTTGATCCGTTTGAATATGACCTGGTTTTAAAGCCCCAGTCTTTAGCCATGTTGGAAAATGTGAGATCACCGTTGTTTTTAAAAATGTAATTTATATTTGGATAAAGAGGCATCTTCTCATATAAGTCCTTATCACTAAATTTGCTATTATCTCTTGGGGAAAAGTTTCTGTTTCCTCCGGTCAGAAATTTCACATAATCCAGATCATTAGCCCTACGGTAAATACCATTTGTTATAAAAAGGTCTTTCCAACCATCGTTGTCCACATCGCAAAAAAGGGGAGACCAGCTCCAATCAGTTGAAGATACTCCCGCCAGTTGTCCTATCTCACTGAACATTCCTCCGCCAAGGTTTAGTTGTAAAGTGTTCCTTACAAACTGATGATTATAACCGTACTTTAGTTTCAGATAATAGAGATCAATGTCGTCCTCACCGCCCGAAGACTTACGAATCTTTTCATTGTCGGGAAGCATATCCAGAACCATAATATCAAGAAGGCCGTCATTATTTATATCTCCGACATCATTGCCCATCGATGATCTGCTGGTATGCAGTATATAATCAGTCAGATGATCTGAAAAAGTGCCATTTTTATTGTTTATATACAGGTAGTCATTTTCATGAAAATCATTCGATATATAAATATCAGGATAACCATCATTGTTGATATCGCATACATTTATTCCTAATCCGTAACCGATCTGGCTATTATAAATGCCAGCTTCTTTTGTGACATCATGAAAAATTCTCTTACCGTCAACAAGATCGTTTCTGTATAACCTGTCACCTGCAAGCGAATCATGATCCTGGCGTAAAGAGACATTACCATAACTTCGTGAAGTATGTACCGAATGATTAAGAAGATACATGTCCAGATCGCCATCATTATCATAATCAAAAAAGGCAGCCTGGGTAGAAAATCCCTGAAAATCAAGTCCGTATTCATGTGCTTCCTCTTTGAAAGTAAGGTTTCCCTGGTTTATAAATAGCTGGTTTCTTCCTTTTATACTTTTGTATTTTCCTACCTGACATACATAAATATCAAGTAACCCATCACCATTTACGTCAGCCATTGTAACGCCTGTTTTCCAGTTACCAGATCCGGCAACACCTGCAGATTCAGTGATATCCTCAAATTTCATATTACCTTTATTAAGGTATAATTTATTGGGGCCCTGATTTGAGGTGAAATACAGGTCCACGAGCCCGTCATTATTGATATCACCTGCAGCAACGCCTG
>PMIL01000311.1 GCA_003157075.1 Bacteroidales bacterium
TATTCCTTCAGGTGTAATAAAGGACCTTACATTGAGTGGTATGTTCTTATTATGCAGCGGCTTTATGGTTTTCGGATGTATAACTTTAGCTCCTGAGAAAGTCATCTCAACAGCTTCCTTATAAGATATTTCATCGAGTTTTCGGGCATCAGGCAACCATTTAGGATCAGCATTAAGAATTCCGGGAACATCTTTCCATACAACAACTGAAGTGGCATTAAGCATATTTGCCAGAATTGCTGCAGTATAATCCGATCCTTCCCTGCCCAGTGTAGTTGTCTGACCTGCAATTGTTCCTCCTATAAATCCCTGGGTAACATAGATCTTCTTTTTTGTGAAATCGAATGAGCTTTGTACTCTCCTTGTACTCTCGCTCCATAATATATTTGCATCCCTGTATCTGTCGTCAGTGACAAGAATTTCTCGAATATCAATCCATTCAACATCACCAATACTCTTAATCAGATAGCCAGCTACAATAATAGTCGACCAGATCTCACCATAGGACACGACCTGATCGTATTCAAAATCATAAGCCGCTTTTGAAGGAGCCAGCAGATATTCCTTAAGAAGCGCGAAGGAAATATCTGTTTTATTCTGAGTTTCTGAACCTTCTCCAAAAAGATCAGTTATGACCGACAGGTGTGCCTCATGAACTTCGTCTAAAAGAGCAGAGTAGTCAGCAGAACCATTTTTCCATGCTTTAAGAACTCCTTCAAGAGAATTAGTAGTTTTTCCGAAAGCAGACACTACAATAAGCAGCTGATCTGACTCTCCTTTCACAATTTTCCCCAGATTCTCTATGCCTGCGGCGTCTTTTACAGATGCCCCTCCGAATTTAAAGACCTTCATGAATTCTAATTTTTGTTAAAATTAACATTTCCACTTTAAATTCAATTCCATATCTAACCGTACCTTTTAAGATTCATTTTACTAAATTTGCCGGCGAATTCAGACGAATGAAAGAAAATCAGATAACCGGCCACTTTAGCAATCATCCTGTTTTACCGGGATTGATTGAAACTCTTAATGCCGAAAAATCTGGCAAAATTATTATCGATGGATTATCCGGATCTTCAAGAGCGCTTGTTCTGGCGCTGGTTTTTCAAAAAACCCAGACAACACATGTGGTCATTATTCCGGAGAAAGAGGATGCTGCATACTTTTATAATGATCTGATTTCAATTCTTGGCGATGATTCAGTTTTTTTCTTTCCTTCAACGTACAAAAGATCTGTACAATACGAGCAAACTGAACCAGCAAATATTGTTCTGCGTACCGAAGTCCTGAATCACCTCGCCTCCGGAAAACGAAAAGGCATTGTTGTAACCTATCCTGAGTCGGTTATGGAAAAGGTTGTGAGCAGGAGAAACCTTAAAAAGAACACTTTCAATATCAGCAAGGGAGACAAAATCTCTCTTGAGTTCCTGGAAGAGATGCTTCATGAATATAATTTTACCAGAACAGATTTTGTTTATGAACCCGGACAATATTCCATCAGGGGAAGTATTGCTGATGTATTCTCTTATTCTGCTGACCTGCCTTTCAGAATAGATTTTTTCGGTGAAGAGGTCGAGACAATCAGGTCTTTTAATACTGATGACCAGCTATCAGTTAGTATTCACAATCAGATTTCCATTATTCCAAATATTCAGGATATTTCAATTGAAGAGATCAACGATTCATTTACGGATTTTTTACCTCCATCATCACTAATATGGATTGAGGATGCAGATTATATAAGGGAAAAGATCAACAATATCTTCTTCCAGACTACTCAGCGTGAGGAATCCGGACAAATTTCCGATAAAAAGGAGATTGTGATGACCGGGAATTATTTCCTTGATAAATGTAAAAATTTTAGGATGATCGAGATTGGCAAGCAAAGTCTTTTCGAACCTGATGCCAGATTTAAGTTCCACACCGAGCCGCAGCCTGTTTTTAATAAGAATTTTGAGTTACTTACCGGAAGGATATTATCAAATAATGCCGGGGGTTTTACCACTTACATTATATCTGAAAGCGAATCGCAGATAGAAAGATTAAGGGAGATCTTTGCAGAAATTAATCCTGAGGCTCATTTTAGTTCATTGCTGTTAAATCTCCATGCCGGATTCACTGACAATGACCTTAAAATTTCTGTTTTCACTGACCACCAGATATTTGACAGGTATCATAAATTCAGAATAAGAGGATATTTTACCAGGAAGGAGAGCATTTCAGTAAAAGAGCTGACAGGTCTGAATCCCGGAGATTATGTCGTTCATATTGATCATGGAATCGGGAAATTCGGCGGACTGGAAAAAATAGAGGTAAACGGTAAGATCCAGGAAGCTATCAAGCTGGTATACAAGGATAATGATATTCTTTATGTAGGGATTCATTCACTTTACCGGATATCAAAATATAAAGGAAAAGATAATTCTGAGCCAAAAATTTATAAGCTGGGATCGGGTGCATGGCAGAAACTGAAACAAACCACCAAATCGAGAGTTAAGGATATTGCCAAGGATCTGATTCACCTTTATGCCAGAAGAATGGCTTCACCAGGATATTCCTTCTCCCCGGACTCTTACCTTCAGCGTGAACTCGAGGCCTCATTTATTTATGAAGATACTCCGGATCAGCTGACAGCTTCAATTGCTGTAAAAGAAGATATGGAAGCAGCTCATCCGATGGACAGGCTTATATGTGGCGATGTTGGATTCGGTAAAACCGAAATAGCGATAAGAGCCGCTTTCAAATCAGCAGCCGACAGCAAACAAACTGCTATACTGGTGCCAACTACTATTCTTGCACTGCAACATTATAAGACATTCTCTGCCCGACTTAAAGGATATCCCTGTAATGTCGAGTATATAAGCCGGCATAAAAAAGCATCTGATCAGAAGAAAATACTGGCCCGGTTAGCGGAGGGGAACATCGATATAATAATTGGGACCCATAAACTTGTTGGTCAGGATGTTAAATTTAAGGATCTGGGACTACTGGTTATCGATGAAGAACAGAGATTCGGGGTTTCAGTAAAGGAAAAGCTGAAGAAGATCAAGGCCAATGTAGATACCCTGACTCTTACAGCTACTCCTATTCCGCGAACTTTGCAGTTCTCACTTATGGGAGCCCGTGATCTTTCCATAATAAACACTCCTCCTCCCAACAGGATGCCTATCGTTACTGAATTACACGGATTTAATGAGGAAATAATCAAAGAAGGCATCGAATATGAAGTTTCAAGGAACGGTCAGGTATTTTTTATACATAACAGGGTAGAAAACATAAAACTTATTCAGGCGCAGATAAGCCGGATTTGTCCAAATGTAAAAACTGCTATCGTACACGGTCAGATGGATGGAACTCATGTAGAAAATGTAATGTACGATTTTATCCAGGGAGACTACGACGTTTTGCTGGCAACAACAATTATAGAATCAGGGCTTGATATTCCAAATGCCAATACAATCTTTATTAATGATGCTCACCATTTCGGATTATCGGAACTGCATCAGCTCAGGGGCAGAGTAGGACGTTCGAATAAGAAGGCTTTTTGTTACCTTCTGGCTCCTCCTCTCAGCACTCTTACCCATGAAGCCAGACGAAGGCTAAAAGCTATTGAGGAGTTTTCGGAATTGGGAAGCGGATTTAATATAGCAATGCAGGATCTTGATATCAGAGGATCGGGAAACCTGCTTGGAGGGGAACAGAGCGGATTTATCGCTGATGTAGGATTTGAAACCTATCAGCGGATATTAAATGAGGCAATGGCCGAATTAAGGGAGGCTGAGTTCCAAGAGCCCTCAACATCTGAGGAGAAAGTAACTATCCTGAAAAAGCCAGGTGTGATAAAACAATTTGTATCTGATTTTCAAATTGATACAGATTTAGAAATTATGTTTCCCGATGAATATATATCAAATATTTCTGAGAGAATAAGATTATATAAAGAATTGAATGAGATTGATTCAGAGGATGCTTTATGTACTTTTGAGAAAAAGCTTATTGACAGATTTGGCATTATACCACCGCCAGCCCAGGCCCTTCTTGATATTGTAAGAATTAAATGGATCGCTGTCAGAATCGGCATTGAGAAAATACTTTTAAAAAACAATCTGCTTATAGCTTATTTTGTTTCTGATCCGAATTCTCATTTTTATCATAGCTCGCTTTTTGTTTCAATTATGAATTATGTAAATAGGAAACAAAAACAGATGAATATGAAACAAAAAGCCGCGAAGCTAAGTCTTACCATCAATAATATAAGCTCTGTTAAAGGTGGAATAAGGGTGCTGAGTGAGATATTGGAATCATATGAACCCCCCAACCCCCCTAAAGGGGGGCTTGTTCACTGAATATTAGAAAATTTAATTAAAAACCGATAATTAACCCCCCTTTAGGGGGGCAGGGGTCAAAAAAAACCTACTTTTGCACTATGAATCTGATTGTTGACATAGGTAACAGTTCCACAAAAGTTGCTGTTTTCGATAAACAGGAAATGATATCCCAATTCCGCTCGAAAGAGCTCAGTAATGAAATGTTTGAAAAAAAGTTAACTCCATTTAAAATCGACAAGGCAATAATTTCTTCTGTCAGAGTCACTCCCGATTATATTATCGATTTGCTTTCTGTAAACATTTCATTTGTACATCTGCTGTCTGATAAGTCGAAGCTTCCGTTTATAATTGAATATGATACACCTGAGACACTGGGAACAGACCGGATAGCTGCTGTGGCCGGAGCATATAAAATGTTCGCTGGCAAAGAGGTCCTTATAATTGATACCGGCACTGCTCTTACCTTTGATTTTTTGTCATCGGGCATATATAAAGGTGGCAACATCTCACCAGGTCTTAGAATGCGGTTCAAAGCGCTAAATAAATTTACTGGCAGATTACCTCTGGTTTCTCCTTCCGGAAGTTTCACAGATCCTGGTCGAAATACAAATGACGCAATAATGGCCGGAGTGATTACAGGGATCACATATGAAATAAATGAGTATATTCGCACGTTTGAGAATAAACATGTTGGTTTCAAAATAATACTTACAGGCGGGGACAGTGAATTTCTTAAAGACAAAATCAATCATCACATTACATATATGCCTGATATTGTGATTGATGGTTTAAATTATATTCTGGAATACAATGCGAAATAAGCACATAATTTTCATTTTTATATTTCTGTTCACTTTTGCCTATACGGCTTCCGGTCAGAAACAAATTGATTCCCCCTATTCAAGGTTTAATATTGGTGCATTGCAACCAGCAGGATCGTTCAGAAACCTGGGTATGGGAGGAGTAGGAACCGCTCTGAAAGATAATGTTTCGATATATTATTCAAATCCCGCATCATACAGCAGTCTTGATACAAACTCATTTATATTTGATTTTGGAATTGACTATGGCAGAAATTTTATTTCAGGAAGTTCAACAAAATTTTCCTCCGATGACATTAGTTTTCATCATCTGATAATGGGTTTCCCTCTTGCCAAACATTGGGGTTTTGCTGTCGGTATCTCACCAATGAGTTCAGGTTATTATAATATTACAAACAGTGTTACTTCAGCAGATGCGGGATACGATCCTAATATAGGTGAATTCATTGAATATCATATGGGGAGCGGTGGAATTAATAAAATCTTCCTGGGATCGGGCATTCAAATTGGCAAACATTTTTCTGTAGGAGCTAATCTTACCTATCTGTCCGGCAAATTAACCAGAACCAATCAATTTATATTTGCTGACTTTTATAACTCATTTCAGAACAATAGTATAGAGACTCTGGATTTAAAAGGTCTCGGTTTCGATATAGGGATGCAATATACTGCATCTTTAAAAAACAATTACTTTGTCAATATAGGAGCGTCCTTGTCTTTTCAAGAAAACTATAGTACAAAATACAACCAGCTTTCATTGAAGTACACAGCCTACAATGTTTCTGACACGGTTACTTATACATCTGATAATAATACCAAAACATTTATACCCGGTACTTTGAGTATCGGAGTTGCCTTTGGGAAGAAAAACAAATTTACCACAGGAATAGATTATATCACTACTAAGTGGTCAGCATCAAAAATCCCTGGGTCTGAAGGTTATGCAGCAGATACCAAAACTTTTTTATTTGGAGGTGAATTTATTCCCGAGAAGTTTTCTAATTACAGTTACATAAGCCGGATCGAGTATCGTGTTGGCGGGCATATTGGAAATAACTATTTAATTATCAACGGACAACAGATAAAAGAATATGGCGCCAGCATCGGGCTGGGAATACCGTTGCCACGTACCCAGTCAAAGGCCAACATCTATCTTGATTTTACCAGGAAAAGCGGTTCACTTGCAACCACTATTCATACTGAAAACTACCTCACGGCTGGTATAAGTCTGAATCTGTATGATTACTGGTTTGTTAAGCGTAAATATGACTAAAAATTTTACTGCTAACTTAGGTTAATTTGGGAGGCTGGAAATTCAATAATCTGCTATGAAGAGTCGGACATTTAGATTCAGAAGTCACCATTTGATTTCTATGATGATTTTTCTTAGTCTGCTGGTTGTGTCATGCGAAAAGAAAATTCCCTTTATCCCAAAATCAGATCTACTCACGCTTCCTTCACTTACCGCCAGAGATTTCAGAACTGTTCTGAATGATTCCGGACGTGTACAGCTTATATTGTCTTCCCCCCTTATGGAGAAATATGACAAAGCTGATCCTCCAATCACCGAATTCAGAAAAGGAATAAAAGTTGACATATTCAACGGACATGATAAACCTGAAGCTATAGTAACTGCCAGATATGCCAAATGTACCAGCAATAATCTGTGGGAATTAAGAGACAGTGTTGTGATTATCAATGAGAATAATGAAAAGCTTGAAACTGAGCTTTTATTCTGGAATCAGGAGAAAGACCGCATCTACACTGACAGATTTGTTAAAATCACAAATGAGGATGTAATAAGTCAGGGCATAGGCTTCGAATCAGATTCCCATCTGACAAGACGAAAGATACTCAAGGTTACGGCTGATATTTACCTTAAAGATGCGAAATAGCTCCATTCAGACAACGAAAAAAGAGCTAACTTTGAGATATGGATGTACTTCTGATAATACTAGTCGCGATAATTCTGTCTGCGTTCTTTTCCGGTATGGAAATTGCATTTGTTGCCTCAAACAGACTCCGGATTGAGCTCGACAGGAAACAGGGGGTCTTCGGTTCAAAAATAATAAAACTTTTTACTGATCATCCCGGTCAGTATATTGCCACAATGCTAATCGGCAATAACTTTTCACTTGTTATATATGGTTTGGTCTTTTCCAGGATACTTGGAACCTTTCTTACTCCGATCCTGGGATCAGATCTTTTGATCCTTTTAATAAATACAATTCTATCAACAGCAATTATACTTCTGGTTGCCGAGTTTCTTCCAAAGACAATTTTTATCATTTCCCCGAATTTTTTTCTTAAGTTTTTAAGCATCCCCACGCTGATCTTCTTTTTCCTGTTTTATCCTGTCAGCAAGTTTACACTTGCAGCTTCAAACCTGTTTATCAGAATATTTTTTAAAATCAACCCGGGAGAAAAAAAACAGGAAAACCTGGTTTTCAGCAAGGTAGACCTCGATCATTTTGTCAATCTCAGCAATCAGAGCAAGGAGGAGTCTGAGCCGGATCATCACGATATAAAGATATTCCAGAATGCTCTTGATTTTTCAAATGTAAAGCTGAGAGAATGTATGGTTCCACGTACTGAAATTGAAGCTGTTGAATCAAGCAGTTCTCCAGAGCAGTTGAAAGAGAAATTCGTTGAAACAAGACTCTCCAGGATACTTATTTACCAGGATACCATAGACAATATTATTGGTTATTTCGAATTAAAAGATATTTTTAAAAATCCATCTGAGATCAGGTCAATGACCCGGAAACTGGCAATTGTTCCGGAAACGATGCCAGCGAATAAACTCCTTAAACTATTCGTTGAAGAGAAAAAGAATATTGCACTTGTAGTGGACGAATTCGGAGGAACTTCCGGAATGGTTACGATAGAGGATGTTCTTGAAGAAATTGTAGGAGATATTGAAGATGAACATGATACAATCGATCTTATTGAAAGAATTGCAGGCCACAATGAATATATTTTTTCAGGCCGGCTGGAGATTGATTACCTGAATGAGAAGTATCATCTGAACCTCCCTGAAGAGGATGATTATGAAACGCTGGCGGGAATGATCCTTTTTTATCATGGCAGCATTCCCGGCAATAATGATGTTATAAGGGTTGGAAACCTTATAATCAAAGTGGTAAGGGCTTCAACCACAAGGCTTGAGCTAGTTAATCTGAAGATAGAGTGAAAAGTGACGATAAGCTTCATTGATGATCAATTAAATAATGCTTTAGTTCAATATTTAAACTTTCTGAAAAGATTTTTTTTGAAGTCAGAAGATCAATAGAACATAGTGACAATCCAGGAACCTGGTTCATTTATGACAATACGGAGCTCGCAATTAAGAATTGATGTCATAAATGAATTTGGGGCATTAAATGAAACCTTGCCTTTAAAGGGGAAAGTAACCTGTTCATATCCTGTAAATGCAGTGGCATTTCTTTCAGAACCAGAATTACCCTGCAATAAGAGGTTACTAAAATTATTTGATGGGCCCCCGTTTCGTGAAAAAACATATTTGATATAAGGCCTGTCTCCAATTTTCATACAGGTGACTCTGCCAATATTGTTTCGGTATTCAATTACATATGGCACTGTCTCCCTTTCTCCAATATATTTATCACCTCTCCATATACCTGAAATTGTTGAATCTCTGCCCATATATTTAATTATGTATTTACCCTTACCATCTCTGAGTCCCTGTTTCCATTCCCCAATGTATGTTTGATCTGTATGCCAGATGTAGGTTCCGACACCATGAGGCAATCCCTTTTTGAATTCGCCTTTATACCTGTCAATTCCGGAAGCCTCACCTATACCATCAGCAAGTCCTTTTTTACATGATCCGGTATAGGAGCCACTGATTTCTGTCATCAACACTTTACATGCATTTTGTGCAGAAATCATTGGTGTGTACAAAGACATGATTGCTGTCCCTGTAAATAAAATTACTTTTTTCATCCCTATTTAAATTTTGATTGATGATTACCTTTTACAATTACAATAGATGTGATCAACCATTCTGTATCGATTATAATTAATGAACGAATATCACACATATAAAGTTATGAAAGTTATATTAAAAAACAGAAGAGAGCCTTTAAAAAGCTCTCTTCTATTCAAAATTAACCTACGAGATTCTAGTGTACATCAGTCTGTGTAGGAATTGGATTTTTCCTAGTATTCCACCACAACTGGCTGGTAATGCCATTTGTGCTGAACATACCTTCATTAATAGATTCAATATTCTGAGCCGTTCTTGCTGCAGCAACATTGTTTGTATTATAAGTATCCTCACTTAATGCATATTGCAATCTGATAGGAAGACCGAGGTTAGGGTAATAAGCGCCTTCAAGTTTATATTCAAAAATTCTTTCCGGGAAACCAGTTCTTCTTACTTCACAATATGCCTGAACACCTTGTCCATACATACCTGCCCATCTTTGTTCACAAATAAGCTGGAATTTATGTGAATCTGTTCCACCCCATGCAACAAGCGGATTGGCAAGATAAGCTGTATAATCCACCGGTATACCAACTGTACTGGTAGTAATTGAAGTCTTTCCCCATGAAGGAAAAGCGTTTCCACCATCAATAAGACCCCATCTTTCCATTGAAGCAGCGATACCAGCCTCATATGCAGTTTTTGCTGCAGCATCATTTCCAACTCTTTTATAGTATTCAGCTTTTATGAACTCAACCTCATCGAGGCATAAAACATAAAGCGGAGCTTTTTCATTGTAAGCAATCTTTGTTCCAAGCAGAGAAACTGCAGGGAAAGGAGCAGAAGTGATACCACGGCCGTTCTGGAAACCAACATAATCAAGCGGAGGTGTAGCGACTGAGTTTGGTGTAGGCTGACCATAAATATAAATCCTTGGATCTGTTCTTGCCTTCAGCCAGTTCACCATGGTTTCAGAAATAGCCTGGTCCGTTCTGGTATAAAGAGCGTTAAAGATATCGTTTCTATAAGGCAGACCCGGGAAAATCAGTTTTACATTATCATCATTCGATTCAAAGATTGGGTATGTTGCAGGATCCGCAAGAATTGCTGCAATCTGAGCATCAGCATCTGAAAGTGCAGCAGCGCCAGGGGTTGTCGTAACAGGTTCCTGCGGAGCAACCATGTTATAGGTAAAAGTCCATGGAGTACCTGCAGCACGATTCAACAATCTGAGTTTAAGAGAATTAGCAAATTTTCTCCATGCAATAGGATCACCGCCGAATATAAGATCACCCGCACCGAAGTTAGTTGATGTTGTTGCACCAAGCGCTGTATTAGCATCTTCGAGTTGTACCAGAAGATCGGCATAAATGCTTGCCTGCGTATCATAGGCAGGAGTTAATGTTCCGGTAATACTGAAACCCTGCAATGCCTGAGAGTAAGGAATATCTCCCCAAACATCGGTTACGTACATGAATGACCATGCTCTTAAAACCTTAGCGGCTGCTACAAGCGCATCATTCTTTTCAGCGGTCCCTTTGGCTATAACAATAGTCAGGTTTTTAAGCTCATTTATATAAGAAGCCTGGAATTCACCTGACATATCACGAGGCATATACCTGTCTTCATCTATATATTGAACTTTGCACCACTGCTGGCACCATACTCCAAGATAAGTATGTTGAATCCATCCGCCTAACTGACGGCTGATAGAAGTCTGTTCTGCGTTAGTGAAAACATCAATAGCCGGCACAACTACTGGATTGTTTGGGTTTGTGTTGATCTTTTTATAATCCTTGGTACAGGACGAGAGAAGACCCACAATCAGTAACAATCCCGGTATAATTTTTTTTGTAATATTTAAATATTTCATAATCAGAATCATTTAGGTTAGAAATTAATCTTTATATTGAAACCATAAGATCTGGTTGAAGGAATAGTGTTCTGTTCTGCACCAACACTAGTATTACCAGCACTATTACCAACCTCAGGGTCAATATCAGGAACGTTCTTATGAATGATCCAAAGGTTACGTCCTACCAACGACAGAGCTATATCTTTAATCCCTACTTTATTCAGAAAACCAATTTTGTCAAAAGTATATCCTAAAGAAACTTCACGAAGTTTTGTAAAGCTTCCGTCAAATACTGACAATTCTGTTTTTCCATATGTGTCATAATAGAATGTGTTAGCATCAGCGTATGTTGTGTTTGTAACAGGTGTAGCACTAGCAGCTCCTGTGGCATCAAGGAATGCAATAGTTCCATCAGGGTTTACTTTCCCATAAACAGCATTTGGAACCAGGACTCCACCACCATCTGCGAGAGCGTCACGAACGTTTTTGCCATTAGCATTNNGTAGCTGCAGTAGGTGCAAGAACACCGGTATACAAACCAAACATATGAGTTTCCGAGAAAATATCGCCACCTTTTTTGAAGTCAATAAGGAAGCTGAAACTGATTTTCTTATAGTTTAAGGTATTGGTTACCCCACCGAACCAGTCAGGATAAACGTTGCCAAGTGGTGTTCTTTGTCCTGAACGGATATAACGGCCAGATTGCGTAACAAGTGGTCTGCCAGAGTATTCATAATACGCAAGCTGTGTTTTAGCTTCATCATAATAGACAGGAGTTGCGTTTTCACGAACAATTGCATAACCAAAAATAGTTCCATAATCTTTACCCGGGAATGCATATACATAGCCACCCCAACTCAGATCGTAGAGATTGAGGTATTTCATGTCGCCGTAAAGGTCAACAACTTTATTCTTGTTTTTAGACCAGTTGAGAGATATGTCCCATGAAAAGTCATTTGTCTGAACAGGCGTAAGGTTTAACTGTAATTCAGCACCCATGTTCTGAAGGTTCCCTGCGTTAATTGTTTTGTTGGTGAAACCTGTTGTATTGGAGACAGCAATATTCATGATCTGGTTGATAGTGTTTTCTTTATAAAAAGAAGCATCAAAACCTATCCTGTTTTTAAAGAGTTTTAATTCAACACCAACCTCTTTTGATTTCTTATTTTGTGGTTTCAATCCAGCCGGAGGAATTACAGCTGAGGTTGTAGTTGCACCATAATTAAGTGATGGATGACCATTAAACGGATTAGCTGCAGTATATGTACCCTGCAGTGCATAATCATCAGCTGTTCCACCTACTTCTGCATAACTTCCTCTGACTTTAAGGAAAGAAAAAACATCCGACTTAATATGAAGAGCATCTGTAACTACCAATGATAGAGATGCCGAAGGATAGAAATAAGAATTGTTATTCAGGGGTAATGTAGATGACCAGTCATTTCTTCCTGTTAAATCGAGGAATACAAAATTCCTGAAGCCAAAGTTTGCAGTTCCGAAAACACTCTGCAACTCATGATGATGTTCTGTTATACTTGTTGTAGCCGGAACAGCAGCGTTGGCAACCGAATATAAATCCGGTATAATAAGCTCTGCAACATTAGTTTGGCGGTATTGGCTGTTGTAATGATTATATTCAGTTCCTAATGTTCCGTTGAAAGTAAAATCACCGAAGCTTTTAACAAACTCAAGCCTTGCGTTAGCATTGATCTCCTGTCTGCGGTTCGAATAACTGTTGAACTCACCTTTAGGGTATCCTATTCCAACATCACCAACAGCAACTCTTTCCATAATATCTTCAACATACCAGTCAGTTCCTGCCGTAGCTCTAAAAGTTAGCCAGTCAGTGAATTTCCAGGCAAGATTCATGTTACCAATCATCCTGTCCCTGTTCCTGGAGTTTGTATTGTTATTGAGGTTCCAGTATGGGTTATTATGATAACTTGAGTTCCAGTTGAAAGGAGTCAATGTTATAGGGTTCAATTCATTTTGTCTTGCTTTAAGAACTGTCATATCAACCTGACGGCCGAACCACTGTCCAAGTGACTGCATCGGGTTTCCGCCGTTATAACCATTCTCTGCAATGTTATTACTTATGTTGCTTATATAGTTAGCAGAACCACCAATGGTAATTTTATCTGTTACAGCTAATTCACCATTTAAGCTAATGCTGTTTTTCGTAAGGTCAGTATTCGGCAGAATACCGGTTATTTTCTGATTTGCTAATGAAAGACGGAAATTTGCACCTTGTTTAGCTCCTGCTATTGCGAGTGTGGTGGTTCTTTGCAGTCCGGTTTCAAAGAAGCTCTTAGTGTTATTTGGATGAGAGATCCATGGAGTTGCCGTACGAACACCTGTAACAGGATCATAAGGGCTATCGAACTGAGGGAGAACCAGAGTCTGACCTACTGTCTGAGGAATTGGTGATTCTACAAGCTTTGTATCGGGGTTAGTATCTTGTGTCCAATAATATTTTCCACCAGGCAGTAAATCTTCAGCTTTCACTTTATAATTCAATTCTGGTCCCCAACTCTCATCAACACCGTCATTCGTTCCACCATAAGCACCATCTTTATAAGCAAATGCATATTGCCCAAGCCCTGGTCCAACACTTGAACCCTGGCCATATAAGTTCTGATATTTAGGAAGAATGAGAGGAGTTGACCACATAACGTTCTCCTCAAGAGAAACGCCAAGACCAGACTTACCCTGACGAGATTTACCTGTTTTTGTGGTAATAAGTATAACTCCGTTAACAGCTCTTGACCCATAGAGGGCAGCTGCACTGGCGCCTTTTAAAACACTTATATTCTCAACATCTGAAGGGTTGATATCACTGGCGGCATTTCCGTAATCCCTTCCACCATATGATCCTGCGTCGGTAGTTGTGTTGTTTATTGGTACACCATCAACAATAAAGAGAGGTTGGTTATCACCAGTGGATGAGAGTGAGTTCACTCCCCTGATGAGTACCCTGACTCCAGAAGCAACACCACCGTCTGAGTTGGTGATCTGTACTCCGGAAAGTTTACCTTGAAAAGCGTTAACAATGTTCGATACTTTTGTTTTCTCGATTTTGTCACCACCAAGATCCTGTACTGAATAGCCAAGTGCTTTTTTCTCACGGGAAATACCCAGAGCAGTCACAACGACTTCATCCAAACCCAAAAGATCGGGTTCCAT